>CAZMKX010000020.1:0-16287 GCA_964566375.1 uncultured Myxococcales bacterium | reverse complement strand
TCACGACCGGCACGTTCTCGTCGATCAGCGCGATCGGGCCGTGCTTCATCTCGCCCGAGGCATAGCCTTCGGCGTGGATGTACGAGATCTCCTTCAGCTTCAGCGCGCCCTCGAGCGCGATCGGAAAGCCGTACCCGCGGCCCAGGAACAGGAAATCGCGTGCGTGCATGTGGCGACGCGCGATGCCCTCGACGTGCGACCAGAGCCCCAGCGTCTCCTCGACCAGGCGCGGCAGGCGCCGCAGCTCCTGTGTCGCCTCGCGGACCTCCGCGTGCGTCATCGCGCCGCGCAGGAGCGCGAGGCGAAGCGCGATCAGATTCAGTGCGACGACCTGCGTGGTGAAGCACTTCGTCGACGCGACGCCGATCTCCGGACCGGCGTGGGTGTACAGCACGTGGTCGGCCGTGCGCGCGATCGTGCTCTCGTGCACGTTGCAGACGGCGAGCGATCTCGCGCCGCGCCGGGTCGCCTCGCGCAGCGCCGCGATCGTGTCCGCCGTCTCGCCGGACTGGGACACCGGGATCACCAGGTGGCGATCCGTGACGATCGGCTCGCGGTAGCGGTACTCGCTCGCCAGGTCGACGTCGCACGGGATGCGCGCGAAGCGCTCGATCATGGAACGTCCGATCGTTCCGGCGTGCCAGGCGGTGCCGCAGGCGACGATGTGGATACCGGCGAGGTCACGCACCCACGCCGGGTCGAGCGCGATACCGTCCAGGTCGACGTCGCCTTCGTCCTCGCGCACGCGTGTCCCGATCGTGTCGCTGATCGCACGCGGCTGCTCGAAGATCTCCTTCTGCATGAAGCGGTCGTAGCCGCCCTTCTCGGCCTGGATCGGGTCCCACTGCACGAGCTTGCGCGCGCGCTCGACCGCCGCGCCGTCGAAGGTCGTGATCGCGACACCCTCTCGTGTCACCACGGCGAGCTCTGCATCCTGCAGGATCACCATCTGGCGCGTGTAGGGCAGGATCGTCGGAATGTCGGACGCGACGAAGTTCTCGCCCGTGCCGAGCCCGACCACGATCGGATTGCCGCCGTTCTTCGCGACCACGATCTCGTCCGGCGCGTCCTCGTCGACCACCGCGATCGCGTACGAGCCTTCGAGCCGGCGCAGCGCAGCGCGCACGGAATCGGGGAGCGACTTGCCGCGCTTGCGCTCGGCGTAGACCAGGTGCGAGATGATCTCGGTGTCGGTCTCGGAGCTGAACTGGGAGCCCGTCTTCGCGAGCTCGTCGCGCAGCGCGCGGAAGTTCTCGACGATGCCGTTCCCGATCACCGCGACGGTGCCGACCATGTGCGGGTGCGCGTTGCGCTCGCTCGGCTTGCCGTGCGTGGCCCAGCGCGTGTGACCGACGCCGATCGAGCCCCGGAGCGGTACGTCGCGAAGCGCGCTCTCCAGGTTCACGAGCTTCCCCTGCGCGCGGATCACGCGCAGCTTCGTCCCTTCCAGGATCGCCACGCCGGCCGAGTCGTAGCCGCGGTACTCGAGGCGCCGCAGGCCGTCCAGGATGACGTCCTGCGCGCGGTCGCTGTGTCCGACGTAGCCGACGATTCCGCACATTCGCTCGCTCCCTCCGCGCTCTCTAGCCGTGTTCGCCGTCGCCGAATCGCTTCCTGCGCCAGCCTTCGATCACGCGCTGCTGACCGCGCGCGACCGCGAGCGCCCCGGCCGGCACCGACTTGGTGATCGTCGAGCCCGCGGCGACGTACGCCTCGGATTCGATGGTCACCGGCGCGATCAGATTCGAATTGCAGCCGACGAAGGCGCGGTCACCGATCGTGGTTCGCGTCTTCTTCGCCCCATCGTAGTTAACGGTGATCGCGCCGCAGCCGATCGTCACGCCCTCGCCCACGTCGGCGTCGCCGATGTAGGAGAGGTGATCGGCCTTCGTTCCGACGCCCAGCACCGAGTTCTTGATCTCGACGTAGTTCCCGACGCGCACGTTCGCGCGCAGATCCGCGCCCGGCCGCAGGTGGGCGTTCGGGCCGATCTCGCAGCCGTCGCCGACGCGCGCGCTCTCGAAGAAGCAGCCCGGCTTCACGTGAACGCCGTCGCCGATCACCGAATCTTCGATCACGACACCCGGCTCGATCCGGCAGCCCGAGCCGATCCGCGACCGGCCGCGGATCGCGACGCCCGGCTCGAGAACGGTGTCGGGTCCGATCGTCACGTCGACGTCCACGAAGGTCGAAGCCGGGTCGCGCAGCGTCACGCCGTCGGTCATGAGCCGCTCGGCGATGCGCGCGCGCATCAGCGCCTCGGCCTGCGCGAGCTCTTGCCGGTCGTTGATTCCAAGCGACTCGCGCCAGTCGCTCGCGGCGGACGTCTCGACGCTGCGGCCGCTCGCGAGCGCGAGCTCGACCAGGTCGGTGATGTAGTACTCGGCCTTCACGTTTTCGTTGCGCACGCGTCCGAGCAGCTCGAAGAGCGTGCGCGCGTCGGCGACGTACGCGCCCAGGTTCACCTCGCGTCCCCGACGCTGCGCATCGGAGCAGTCCTTCTCCTCCACCACGCGGACGACGCGCCCGTTCGCGTCGCGAATCACCCGGCCGTAGCCCGCGGGCTCGGGCAGGTCCGTGACCAGGATCGCCAGGCCCGCCTTCGATGCCTTCCACGCCTCGAGCAGGGCCGCGAACGTGGACGCGCGGTAGAGCGGGTGATCGCCGTTCATCACCAGCACGGGGCCGTCGTGGTCGGCGAGCGCGTCCCGAGACTGCAGCGCCGCGTGCGCCGTGCCGAGCTGTTCGCTCTGGCGCACGATCTCGACTTCCTGGCCGGCGAGGGCTTCGCGCACCTCCGCCTCGCCCGAGCCGACGATCACCAAGCGCCGCGTGGCACCGAGCTCGCGGCCGAGCTCGAGCGCGTGCATCAGGATCGGCCGGCCGCAGACGGGGTGCAGCACCTTGGGCAGACGCGAACGCATTCGCGTGCCCTTTCCCGCCGCCATCAGCACCAGCGCCAGATCGCCCCGAGCCATGAATTCACTCCTGATTCCGCGATGATCGGCCTGGGATCATCGCGTCCTGAGACGCGCGCAGAAAGGGGTGCGGGCAGAAGCGGTCGCGCGCTCCACTCCACGGTGCCGTATTCGTTCGCGCCGAGCGACCGCGTCGCCGCGCCGTCCCCCCGACAGGCCCCGGCAGTGACACACGCCCGCGCGTGGCTGAGAATCGAGCCGCCCCGGATGCAATGACATCGAACACGTGCGCACTCTGGCTCTCGCTCGGACTACTCGCGACCTCGAGCGCGGGCTGCATCTCGCTCGCGCGCGAGAGCTACACGTCGTTGCGTGGGCCGGGCGCGATCTCCCTCGAGCCGAGCGACCCGTTCGAGGTCTCGGCCGGGCGCGACGGTCACGTGATCTCCCAGTCGCCGGCGCTCGCGCGCGCGAGCGCCGGCGGAGACGCGACCGTGACGGCCGCGATCTGCGACTGGGATCCGGGGATCTGGTTCATCGTGTTTCCGCCTCTGCCGATCCCATTGCTCACGCCCGGCGATTCCGAGGGCGCCGGACGCACGATCGTGCGGCTCACCTTCGACGGGAAGGGCACCTGGCGCGCCGCCTTCGGCCAGCTCACGCTCGCCGGCCCTGGCGGCGCGCGCGCGACGCCGCGCCGCTATCGCCTGGTGACCAAGGCGATCGACACCTCGCTCGAGCCGTGCTCGCGCGCGGTCGATCCGCGCACCGATGTCGAAGGCGCGGAGCTCGCGGTCTTCGGTCAGGCCGAGCTCTGGCTGCGCTTCGACACGCTCGACTGGCCCGAAGGCGTGCGCACGCTCGAGCTCGCCGGGCTTTCGTTCGAGTCATCGCCGCTGCCCGCGACGCGGCTCGAGCTCGAGCCGGGCTCGCGTTGGTTCTGGTACCGGGTGTTCCCGTGAACCGCCGCCGCTCGCGGCGTAGAATGCGCGCATGAAGTACGGACTCACGATCTTCCCGACGGATGGCTCGATCGGGCCCGCCGAGCTCGCGCGCGAAGCGGAGCAGCGCGGCTTCGAGTCGCTCTGGTTTCCCGAGCACTCGCACATTCCCGCGAAGCGCGAGTCGCCCTGGCCCGGCGGGCCCGAGCTTCCCAAGATGTACTACGACGTGTTCGAGCCCTTCGTAGCGCTCGCCGCGGCCGCGGCGGTCACGACGACGCTGAAGCTCGCCACGGGAATCTGCCTGGTGGTGCAGCGCGACCCCATCCAGCTCGCCAAGAACGTGGCGACACTCGACCGTGTATCGAACGGGCGCTTCCTGTTCGGCATCGGCGCCGGCTGGAACGCCGAGGAGATGCGCAATCACGGCACCGACTTCGCCAAGCGCATCGCCATCATGCGCGAGCGCGTGCTCGCGATGAAGGAGATCTGGACGAAGTCGAAAGCCGAGTTCCACGGCAAGTACGTGAGCTTCGACCCGATCATGACCTGGCCCAAGCCCGTCCAGAAACCGCACCCGCCGATCCACGTCGGCGGCGGTTTCCCGAAGGGCGCGCGGCGCGCGATCGAGTACGCCGATGGCTGGATGCCGATCTTCGGGCGCGACGAGATCGTCGCGAAGCTGCCGGAGCTGCGGCGCATGCTCGTCGATGCCGGCCGCGACCCGGTGACGTTCGAGGTCTCGATCTTCGGCCTGGGCCCGGTCCAGGCGGAGCTCGCGAAGGTACGCGACGCCGGTGTGACGCGCGTGATCTTCGGGCTTCCGCCCGAGCCGGCCGAGAAGGTGCTACCCCTTCTCGATCGCTACGCCGAGCTCGCGCGCAGCGTCGGCTGAGGAAGGCAGAGATCTCCGAACTCTACGGTCAGACCTACGGACTGAAGGCGAGCCTCACCCGGCGCCTCGAGAACCTCTACAAGCGCAAGCTCCCGCGCGATCGCCTGATCACGCAGGAGTTCGCCCGCCAGCTCTCCGAGATCTCGTTCGAGTGCGGGCGACAGGTCGGAGTGCTCGTGGGGCGCGGCGGGCGCGTCGAGTACGTCATGGTGGGCGACGCGTTCTCGATCACGCTGCCCGACTTCAAGCGCGTGCGCGCGGGCGCGGGCCGCTTTCGCGGTCTGCGGCTCTTGCACACGCACCTGCGCGGCGAGCGGCTCACGCGCGACGACCTGACGGACCTCGAGCTGCTCAGGCTCGACGCCGTCGCCGCCGTTCTCGTCGACGACCACGGCCTGCCCGACAAGGTCGACTACGCCTCGCTGCAGCCGCCCGACTCGGCGGGCGAGACGGTCACGCATCACGATCCGGTCTCGCCGAGCCTGCTCGATTTCGACTTCCTGGAGTGGATCGAAGCGCTCGAGGCGCGCTTCGGCGAAGCGCAGAAGGGCATCGAGATCGAGGGCAAGGGCGAGCGCGCGGTGCTGGTCTGCGTCGAGCTCGGCAACGACGCCTGGGCGGACGAGCGCTGCGACGAGATGCGCGAGCTCGCGCGCACCGCCGGCCTGTCGATCGTCGACGTCGTGCGTCAGCGCCGGCCGAAGGCCGACCCGCGCTATCTCGTCGGTCCCGGCAAGATCAAGGACCTGGTCACGCGCGCGTGGCAGAAGGGCGCGACGCTGGTGCTGTTCGACCGCGACCTGACGGCGGGACAGCTGCGCGGCATCACGGACATCGTCGAGGCGCGCATCGTCGACCGCACCCAGCTCATCCTCGACATCTTCGCCCAGAACGCGCGCACCAAGGAAGCGAAGCTGCAGGTCGAGCTCGCGCAGCAGAAGTACCGCCTGCCGCGGCTCGCGGGCCAGAGCGAAGGCATGAGTCGCCTGCAGGGCGGGATCGGCGGACGGGGACCGGGTGAGACGAAGCTCGAGACCGACCGGCGCCGCGTGAGAGATCGCATCCACCTGCTCGAGCGGAACCTGAAGGAGGTCACGCGCCAACGCGAGACGCGGCGCGCTCGCCGCAAGAGCGAGGGGCTGCCGGTGCTCTCGATCGTCGGCTACACCAACGCGGGCAAGTCGACGCTTCTGAACCGCCTGACGAAGAGCGAGGTGATCGCCGAGGACAAGCTCTTCGCGACGGTCGACACGTCGGCGCGCCGGCTGCGTTTCCCGAAGGAGCGCGACGTCATCATCACCGACACGGTCGGATTCATCCGCGACCTTCCGCCCGAGCTCGTGGCGGGCTTCAAGTCCACCCTCGAGGAGATCCGCGACGCGACGGTGCTCCTGCACGTGGTCGACGCCTCGAGTCCGCAGCTCGAGCAGCAGGTCGAGGCCGTGCGCGGGATCCTCCGCGAGCTCGAGCTCGCGGACAAGCCGGAGGTCCTGATCCTGAACAAGGCCGACCGCGTCGCGCCGGAAGAGCGCGAAAGTCTGGCGAAGCGCTTCGGCGGCATTCCGATTTCCGCCTTGAACGGGGAGGGGATCGAGGAGATGCTGCGAGCCGTGGAGCGAGTGGTCTTCGAGGGGGAGCAGCAATGAGAGTGATGCGCAGCGTCCGGGTCGCCGGCACCGGCATGTACGTCCCGCCGCGGGTGGTGACGAACGCCGACCTGACCAAGCTGATGGATACGAGCGACGAGTGGATCCAGCAGCGCACCGGAATCATGGAGCGCCACCACGTCGATGCGGGCATGGGCCCGGCCGAGCTCGCCCACAAGGCGGCCGCCCAGGCGATCGCGAACGCGGGCCTCGAGCCGGCGCAGATCGACGCGATCGTGGTCGCGTCCCTCTCGCCGCAGCACGATTTCCCCGGCATCTCCTGCTTCCTGCAGGACCATCTGGGCCTGGCCGGCTGTCCGGCGATGGACGTGCGCTGCCAGTGCACCGGCTTCCTGTACGCGCTGCAAATCGGCGAGCTCTACGTCGCCTCGGGCCAGTACGACCGCGTGCTCGTCGTCGGAGCGGAGGTGCACTCGACGGGCATCGACCTGACCACGCGCGGCCGCGACGTGGCCGTGATCTTCGGCGACGGCTCGGGCGCGGTGGTGCTCGAGGCGTCCCCCGACCCCAACCGCGGAATCCTCTCGGTCCACACCCACGCCGAGGGCAAGCACGCCAAGAAGCTCTGGGTCGAGGCGCCGGGCTCGGCCTTCTGGCCGCAGCGCATCACCCACGAGATGCTCGATCAGGGCAGGCACTTCCCGTACATGGAAGGGCGCTTCGTCTTCAAGCACGCCGTGCAGCGCATGCCCGAGGTGATCGAGGAGGCGCTTGCCCACAACAAGTGCCAGCTGTCCGACGTGAGCCTGTTCCTTTTCCACCAGGCCAATCTGCGCATCAACGAGTTCGTCGCCGGCAAGCTCGGGATCCCGCCCGAGCGCACGTACAACAACATCCAGAAATACGGGAACTGCTCGGCGGCCTCGATCCCGATGCTCCTGCACGAGTGCGTCGAGGCCGGCCGCATCCGCGAAGGTGACCTGATCGCGATGGCGGGATTCGGCTCGGGCTTCACCTGGGGATCGGCGCTGATCCGCTGGTAGGGCCGGGAGTTACGACTCAGCGCGTTGTAAATCACCCTCTCCGAAGGCGGATTTCAAGCGCAAGTGTCGAAAAACAAACGAAAAAGAAAATTCCTTGACGCTCTGACGCACTGTGTTAGTTTGCGCGGCGTTCGCAGAAAGCGAAGGAGGAATTTTCCATGGCCCAGACCCGAAGCAGCGGGTTCGACCGGTTCAACGACGCCCTCAAGAGCCTCGACGAGCAGCTCCAGGACCTGCGCGAGCGGTTCGAGGATCAGCGCAAGAAGCTCGAGAAGGAAGTCCGCAAGCGCGCCGAGAAGCTGACCACGCGCATCCAGGAGACCGACCTGTACAAGCGCGCCGAGACCGCCCGCAAGGATCTCGAGGAGCGGGTCGACTCGAGCCGCTCGCAGATCTACGACGTCTTTGGTATTGCCTCGAAGCACGAGATCGAGAAGCTGAACAAGCGACTCAACAAGATCTCGAAGCAGCTCCACGAGCTCTCCGAAGGCCGGCCCGCCTCGCAGATCCACTCCGAGGCCGTCTGATCTCCGCGCCTCCGGGAGCCCAACGCTTCCGGAGGCGCAGATGTCTTTCGAACCGCTCGACTTCTATCGGATCGAGGACTCGCTCGAGACCGAGGAGCGCATCGTGCGTGACACGGTGCGCGAGTTCGTCGACAAGGAATTCCTGCCCGTCGTCGTGAAGCACGTCCGGCAGGACGGCTCCTTCCCCATGGAGCTCGTGCCCAAGATGGCCGAGCTCGGCCTGTTCGGCGCGAACCTCCACGGCTACGGCTGCGCCGGCATGAACAACGTCGCCTACGGCCTGGTCATGCAGGAGCTCGAGCGCGGCGACTCGGGACTGCGCAGCTTCGCGTCCGTGCAGGGCGGCCTGTGCATGTACCCGATCCACGCCTACGGCAGCGACGCGCAGAAAGACCGCTGGGTGCCCGCGATGGCCGAAGGCCGCGTGATCGGGTGCTTCGGCCTGACCGAGCCCGACTACGGCTCGAACCCCGGCGGAATGCTCACGCGCGCGGTGCGCAAAGGCGACCGCTGGATCCTGAACGGCACCAAGCGCTGGATCACCAACGGCACCGCCGCGCAGCTCGCGATCGTCTGGGCGCAGACCGACGACGAGATCCAGGGCTTCCTGGTCGAGACGGGAACGCGCGGCTTCGAGGCGCGCGACATGAAGGGAAAGTTCTCGCTTCGCGGCTCGATCACGAGCGAGCTGTTCCTGTCCGACGTCGAGGTCCCCGAGGCCAACCGTCTGCCCGGCGTGAAGGGCCTGAAGGGGCCGCTCGGCTGCCTGACCCAGGCGCGCTACGGCATCGCCTGGGGGGCGATCGGAGCGGCACAGGCCTGCTACTCCGAGGCGCTCCGCTACGCGAAGGAGCGGATCGTCTTCGACCGGCCGCTCGGCTCGCTGCAGATCCCGCAGCAGAAGCTCACGTTCATGGCCACCGAGATCACCAAGGCGCAGCTGCTCGCGCTTCAGCTCGGCAGGCTCAAGGACGCCGGAAAGCTGAAGCACGCGATGGTGTCGATGGCCAAGATGAACAACGTCGACGTCGCGCTGCAGATCGCGCGGCTCGCACGCGACATGCTCGGAGCGAACGGAATCGTCGACGACTACTGCGCGATGCGTCACATGGTGAATCTGGAGACGGTGCGCACGTACGAAGGCACGCACGACATCCACACGCTGATCATCGGCAAGGAGCTGACCGGGCTCGACGCGATCGCGGGCTAGCCGCTTTCAGGCGCGCGGCGGGCCGCTCGCGATGCGCGCGTGCATCCGCTCGAGCGGCCAGGGCTCCGACCACGCGCCGCCGAACGCGTCGGGCTTCACGTGCAGGAGCCACCAGGTCGCACCAGCGCGGGCGTACGGCTCGACGCGCGTCTCGCGATCGGCGCAGTAGACGACGTCGAACGGCGCGTCGCTCGCACGCAGCGCGCGCACGCGCGCGGTCGCGGCTCGAAGCTGCGCCACGTCGTCCGGCGGCCCGTCCCGGAAGAGCGCGAAGAGCCCGTCCCAGCGCGAGGCCCTGCGCAGCGGTGCGGGGCTCGGCCAGTAGCCGCCGATCCAGACCGGGATCCGCGGAATCTGGACGGGCGTGGGCTGGAACTGCGCGCGATCAACACGGAAATGTGTCCCTTCGAACTCCAGCGGCGCTCCGCTCCAGAGGCCGGCGAGGACCTCGAGGCCCTCGTCGAGCATCTGCGCGCGCCGCGCGAGGTCGGTTTCCTCGCCGAAGCCGGCCCACTCCACGTGCGCACCGCCGCTCGACCCGAGCCCGGCTCCGAAGATCAGCCGGCCGTTCGACAGGCGATCCAGCGAGACGGTCTCGCGCGCGAGCTTCCAGGGCCGCCGTCGCGCGAGCGGCGTGACGAGGGCGCCGATCCGGATCCGCTCGGTCGCGAGCGCGACGGCGGCGAGCGCGATCCACGGGTCGACCACGGGCGGGGCGTCGGGGCGCGCGACGTGATCCCAGAGGAAGAAGCCGTCCCAGCCCGCCCGCTCCGCAGCGCTCGCGAGCTCGGCGAGCAGGCGCGGATCGGAGAAGGCGCCGAAGTTCGGAAGGTACACGCCGTACTTCATCGCAGCCTACGACTTCGCCAGCGGTGCGAAGCCCGCCAGGTGCAGACCGGCGGTGAGCCCGCCGTCGATCACCAGATTGGCACCGGTGATGGCCGAGGACTCGTCGCAGGCGAGGAAGAGCACCAGGTTCGCGATCTCGTCGGGACGCAGGAGTCGGCCGAGCGCGTGCTTCTCCTCGAGCTCCGCGCGCGTCCGCTTCCCCGCGCGCAGCATCAGCTCCATCATCGGCGTCTCGACCACGCCGGGCGAGATCGCGTTCACCCGGATCCCGACGCGGCCGTACTCGATCGCCGCATTCCGCGTCAGGTTGATGATGCCGGCCTTCGCGGTCGCGTAGGGCGAGGCCAGGATCTCGCCGAACGAGCCCTCGACCGACGCCGTGTTGACGATCGAGCCGCCGCCGCGCGCGAGCAGCGCAGGCACGGCCGCTCGAATTCCATAGAACACCGACGTCAGCATCACCCGCAGGCTCTTGTCCCAGATCGCGGGGTCGATCGTGTGTACGTAGCCGCCACCCGACCACGCGGCGTTGTTGAACAGGACGTCGAGTCCGCCGTGAGTCGCCACGGCGTGCGCGACCGCCCCTTCCACCTGCGTCAGCTCCGACACGTCGCAGTGAACGTGCGATGCGACGCCTCCGGCCGCGCTGATCTCGCTTGCGACGCGCCCACCCGCCTCGTCATTCACGTCCGCGCACACGACTCGCGCGCCTTCGGCGGCGAATCGACGCAGCGTCGCCGCCCCGATTCCCGATGCGCCGCCGGTCACGATCGCCACCTTGCCGTCCAGTCTGCCCATCGCGTGCTCCAGGTGCCGCATTCCGTGGCGCGGAGCGGCTAGAATGCCACATGCCCAAGTCGCCTTCGAACTCCGGGATCCGCCTGCTCGACGGGAAGTTCTACCTCGACCGGCCGTTCGATCACTACCGCTGGATGCGCCGACACGCTCCCGTGTACTGGGACGAGTCGGGGAGCGTCTGGGGCGTCTCGCTGCACGAGGACATCATGGCGGTGTCGAAGAACTCCGAGCTGTTCTGCTCGCGTCTGGGTTCGCGGCCGGATTCGCCGCCGATCCCGTCGATGATCAATCTCGACGACCCGCAGCACAAGCGCCGGCGCAATCTCGTGAACCGGGGCTTCACTCCGAAACGCGTCGAGGACCACGAGCCGCGCATCCGCGCGATCTGTCGCGAGCTGGTCGCCAAGGTCGCCGAGCGCGGCGAGTGCGAGTTCGTGCGCGAGATCGCGGCGCCGCTGCCGATGATCGTGATCGGCGACCTGCTCGGCGTCGCGACGGAGGATCACGACATACTGCTCCGGTGGTCCGACGAGCTGATCGCCGCGACGAACGGCACCGCGACGCCGGAAGTGATGACGCTCGCGGCGAAATCCGCGGGCGAGTACGTGCAGTACGCCCTGCGCGTGATCGCGGACCGGCGCGCAAAGCCGCTCCAGAACGACTTGATGAGTGTTCTCGTCCACGCGGAGATCGACGGCGAGAAGCTCGGCGACGACGAGCTCGTGCAGGAGAGCCTGCTGATTCTCGTCGGCGGTGACGAGACCACGCGACACGTCATCAGCGGCGGAATGGAGGCGCTGATCCGCAATCCCGCGGAGCGGGCCAAGCTGATCGCCGATCCTCGCCGGATTCCGACCGCGGTCGAGGAGCTGCTGCGCTGGGTGACACCGATCGTGAACATGAGCCGGACGGCGACGCGAGACACGGAGCTCCGCGGTCAGAAGATCCGCGAGGGCGACAAGCTCCTCCTGCTCTATCCGTCCGGGAATCGCGACGAGCGCGTGTTCAGCGACCCCGACCGCCTCGACGTCGCGCGCGATCCGAACGACCACGTGGCCTTCGGCGGCTACGGCGCCCACTTCTGTCTGGGGTCGAGCCTGGCCAGGCTCGAGCTGCGCGTGATGTTCGAGGAGCTGCTCGCGAGCCTTCCGGACCTCGACCTCGCGACTCGCGAGCCGCTTCCGCTTCGTCCATCCAACTTCATCGTGGGCATCGAGCGCATGCCGGTGCGCTTCACGCCGAGGAGAGCCTGATGCCGGATCTATCGGGGAAGGTCGCGTTCGTGACGGCGGGTGCGACGGGAATCGGCTTCGGCTGCGCGCAGGCGATCGTCGCGGCCGGCGGGAGCGTGATGATCTGCGCGCGCCGCGAGGACACTCTGCGCGCCGCCGCCGCGGCGCTCGGCCCGCGCGCGGACTGGGTCGTCTGCGACGTGACCGACGACAAGTCGGTCGACGACGCCGTCGCGGCCACCGTGCGCCGCTTCGGCGCGCTCCACCTCGCCGTGAACTCCGCGGGCACCGGAACCGTAGGCCCGCTCCTCGAGACGAAGACTTCCGAGTGGGAGCGCGTGATGGCGACGAACCTGACCGGAGCCTTCCGCTGCGTCCGAGCCGAAGCGCGCGCCATGATCGCCGCCGGCGGTGGCAGCATCGTCAACGTGAGCTCGATCGCGGGCGCTCTCACGCACCCGTGGATGGGCCCGTACTGCGCGTCGAAGGCGGGACTCGACATGCTCACGCGCTGCGCGGCGGACGAGCTCGGCGAGAGGCGGATCCGCGTGAATTCCGTGCTTCCGGGAGTGGTGCGCACGCCGATGGCCGCGGCGCTCTCCGAGATCCCCGCGTCGCGCGACGAGTACCTGTCGCTGATGCCGATCTCGCGCATCGGCGAGCCCGCGGACGTCGGCAGGCTCGTGGCCTTCCTGCTCTCGGACGACGCGAGCTGGATCACGGGTCAGGCGATCCCGGTGGACGGCGGGCACACCGTCCGCAAGGGACCGAACCTGGCGCCGGTCTTCAAGCAGTTCATGCCGAAGGCGCCTTGAGGCTCGGAGCGCGACGGCCGAACGTCGTCCAGATCGTCGCCGACGATCTGGGCGCGGGCGATCTCGGCTGCTTGAACGGGGGACTCTCGCAGACACCGGCGCTCGACGCGCTGGTCGGGGACGGGCTGACGCTCACGCAACACTATTCGGCGTCTCCGGTCTGCGCGCCCGCTCGCGCGTCGCTCCTGACCGGCCGCTATCCCCACCGCACGGGCGCGATCGACACGCTCGAGATGCGGGGGCTCGATCGTCTGGCGCTTCGCGAGACGACGATCGCCGACCTGCTGCGGCGTTCCGGCTACGCGACCGGTCTGGTGGGCAAGTGGCACAACGGCGCCCTCGACCCGCGCTACCACCCGAACCGTCGCGGATTCGACGAGTTCGCGGGATTCTCCGGCGGCTGGCACCCGTACTTCGACTGGCGGCTCGACCGCAACGGCGCCGAGACGCGGAGCGACGGCCGCTACCTGACGGACGTCTTCACCGACGAGGCGGTCGGCTTCATCGAGCGCCACGCGCGCGAGCCGTTCTTCCTGCTGCTCGCCTACAGCGCGCCGCACTTCCCGTTCGAAGCGCCCGCAGAGGACGTGCGGCCGTTCGCCGAGGCCGGCCGCTTCACCCGCGCGGTCGCGACGCTCTACGGCATGGTTCGCGCGCTCGACCGCGGTGTCGCGCGCGTGCGCGAGACCCTCGCGCGACTCGGCCTCGCCGAGAACACGCTCGTCGCCTTCACCAGCGACAACGGTCCGCAGTTCGGCGGCAAGGGCGAGGACTGCACGGACCGCTTCAACCTGGACTATCGCGGCGCCAAGGGTCTCGTGTACGAAGGCGGAATCCGCCTGCCGATGCTCCTGCACTGGCCGGCCGGCTTCGATGGACGGCGCGAGCTCGACGCGCTGGTCCACCTGACCGACTGGCTTCCCACGTTGCTGCACGTCGCCGGCGCAGAGCCGCCGCCCGAGCTGGCGCTGGACGGCGTCGATCAGCTCCCGCTCCTGCGCGGCGAGCGAGGGCGCGTGCCGACCACGCGCTTCTGGCAGTGGAACCGCTACACGCCGGTGCTCGAGTGCAACGCCGCGATGCGCGATGGTGCATGGAAGCTCGTGCGCCCCGCGATTCGCGAGTGCATGCAGCTCGCACCGGCGGACTGGACGATGGACGTCGACGCGAAGCTCCGGCCGGAGCGCTACGCCGACATCGAGCGCGGCCCCGAGCCCGAGCGCGCACCCTTCGAGATTCCGCCCGCCCAGCTCTTCGACCTGTCGGCCGACCCGGCCGAGCGCGAGGATCTCTCCGCGCGCGAGCCCGCGCGCGTCGCGCTGATGGAGCGCGCGCTCGCCGCCTGGTTCGAGGAAGTCGAAGCCGAGCGACTTCGCGGCCTGCGCTCTGCACCGCCGTCGCGTTTCGAATAGACTGCGCGCGTGCCACCGCTCCGCTTCTACACCAAGCTCCTGTACGGAATCGGCCAGCTCGGCGAGGGATTCAAGAACAGCTCTTTCGAGACGTTCCTCTTCTTCTACTACAACCAGGTACTGGGTCTTTCCGGCACGCTTGCGGGTCTGGCGACCGCGATCGCGCTCGTCTTCGACGCGGTGATCGATCCGATGATCGGCTCGTTCTCGGACGCGCACGAAGGGAAGTGGGGAAGACGACACCCGTTCATGTACGCGGCCGCGATCCCCTTCGGGATCACTTTCTACTTCCTGTTCGTGCCGCCCGACGGGCTGGGTCAGTTCGGGCTCTTCGCCTGGCTCACCGTGATGGCGATCGCCGTGCGGACGACGATGGCCGCCTACCTGGTGCCTCACAACGCGCTGGGCGCGGAGCTCACCTCGGACTACCACGAGCGAACGGCGATCGTCGGCTACCGCACGGTGCTCGGCGTGCTCGGCGGCTTCACGACCACCGTCCTCGGATTCTTCTGGTTCCTGCGCGCGACGCCCGAGTACCCGACCGGTCAGCTCAACCCGACCGCGTACCCCCACTACGCGTTCTTCTTCGCGTGCGCGTCGATCGTCGTCGTCCTGATGTCCGCGCTCGGGACCCACTCGCGGATCAAGACGCTGCTCGAGCCCCTCCACAAGCACGGGTCGTTCAGCCTCGCGCGGCTCACCACGGAGCTCCGCGACGCGCTCGCGAGCCCGTCGTTCCGCGCGCTCTTCCTCGGCGTGCTCGTGTTCTTCGTGACGCGCGGCGTTCAGATGGAGCTCGGCCTGCACGTCTCGACGCACTTCTGGCATCTCACGACGCAGCAGATCGGCATCGTCGCCGTGATCGGAGTCGTGGGTATCGTCGTCGGCGTTCCGTTCTGGACGCTCATGTCCCGGCGCCTCGACAAGAAGCCGACGTTCCTCTGGGGAACGCTGGTTTTCGCCATCTTCGCGATGCTGCCGGTTCTGTTCAAGATCATCGGCTTCTGGCCCGCGAAGGAGCAGGTCGGCGCGTACCTCGGTCTGCTCTCGGCGTGCGGATTCGTGGCCGCGTTCGGGGCGGGTGCCGCGCTCGTGGCCGCCGGCTCGATGATGGCGGACCTCGTCGACGAGCACGAGTTCGACACCGGCCGCCGTCAGGAGGGGATCTTCTTCGGCGCGATCGCGTTCTCCGGCAAAGCCTCGTCGGGGCTCGGCCACCTGATGGCCGGCGTCGCGATCGACCTGATCCACTTCCCCGAGAAGGCGGTCCCGGGCGAGGTCGCGCCCGAGATCGTGCGTCACCTCGGCATCCTCTACGGCCCGGGCATCTTCGGCCTGGGCATGGTCGCGTTCTACTTCCTGGTGCAGTACTCGCTGACACGCGAGCGTGTCACGGAGATCCAGAAGACGCTGGCCGAACGGCGCGGGGCCGCGGGCTCCTGACCGCCGAGCGCTATTCGACGCCGTAACGCCGCATGAGACGGTAGAGCGTCGTACGGTCGATCCCGAGCCTTCGCGCGGCCTCGGACTTCACGCCGCCGGCCTCCGCGAGCGCGCTGCGAATCCGCTCGGCAGCCGCGCGCTCGACGAAGCCCTGCAGGCTCTCGCCGTCGTCGGGTGGCAGCGCCGCGGGGGCCGCACTCGCGGCCGCGGCACGCGTCTCGAGCGCGACGTCCGCGAGCTCGAGGTGCTCGCCGCGCGCAAGCACGACGCCGCGCTCGATCGCGTTCTCGAGCTCTCGTACGTTTCCCGGCCAGTCGTGCGTCGACAGCCAGCGCTCGACGTCGGAACCGAACCCGCGAACGTTCCGGCCCAGGTCGGCGTTCGCGCGGGCGAGGAACTGCCGCGCCAGGGGAAGCACGTCCTCGCCGCGCGCGCGCAGCGGCGGGATCTCGATCGGCACCACCGCAAGGCGGAAGAAAAGGTCCTCGCGGAAGCGGCCCGCGGCGACCTCGGCACGCAGGTCGCGATTCGTGGCCGCGACGACGCGCACGTCGAGATCGCGTTCTTCGTCGCCGCCGACGCGCCGGATGCGGCGCT
>CAZMKX010000019.1:13837-16341 GCA_964566375.1 uncultured Myxococcales bacterium | reverse complement strand
GCGAACGGGTCGATCACGACCGGGATTCCCGCGCGCTCGAGCTCGCCCGCGACCTGCCAGGCCTCGGCGCCGCCGACGATCACGACACGAAGCCCGTACTCCTCGGCGATCTGGATCACCGTGCGGATGTCGGAAGCGCGCTGCGCCTCGACCAGCACGATCAGGTCGCCCCCCACCGCGCGGTCGAGCACCTCGAGATCGGCCGACGAGATCGAGAGCGCGCGCAGCTTGTTCGTGAGGTAGGGGCCGCGATTCGCGCGGTACAGACGCGCGTCGGTGAGCGCCTCGCGAAGGCGCAGGAACGACGACGAGCGCAGGCCCGGTGGCGTCTGCCCCGGGGGACCGTCGAAGCCGCCGATCGAGACGCGCAGCGCCGCCGAGCCGCGCCGCAGCCAGTCGCGCTCGGCCAGATCGACCCAGGCCGCCTGCCCCGAGATCTGTCCGCCGTCGGGCACGACGAGCGCCGAGGTGATGCCGCCCGCGCGTGCGACCGGCACCGTGAGCGAGGCGGGGTTCCAGGTATCGCTGACGCGCAGCCCGGCCCGAACCGGATCGGTGTCGGGCGGGAGCGTGCCTTCGACGCTGGTCGGCTCGAGCTCGACGTCGAGCGCTCCGACGCGCGTGCCCACCGCGATCAGGCCGGGCGTGATCACCATTCCGCGCGCGTCGAGCGTCTTCACGCCCGCGGGCGGGCGCACCTTCGTGCCGACGCTCTCGATGCGCGCGCCGTCGATCACGATCGTCGCGTCGCGGAGCGGCGGGCCCTCGCCCGGGTAGATCGTCGCGCCGACCAGTGCGACCGCCATGGCGAACGACTTCACGGTGAGCTCCTCTGCCCGAGCTCGAAGTCGGAGCGCGGCGGTCCGGGATGCGCGCGGTCGAACTCGCGCCGGCCCGCGACGTACACCTGCTCGGCGCGCGCATACACCGAGAACGGATCCCCCGACCAGACCACCAGATCCGCGTCCTTGCCGGGCTCGAGCGTGCCCGTGCGCGCGTCGATGCCGAGGATCCAGGCGGGATTCGCGGTGATCCAGCGCAGCGCGTCCTCGCGCGTGACGGGAATTCCGGCGCGCACGCCCGCCGCCATCGCCTTCGCGGCTTCCTGGTTCAGCCGCTGGATGTCGAACGGCGAGTCGGAGTGCAGTGCCACGCGCACGCCCGCCTGGTGGAGCAGCGCGACGTTCGCGGGTACGGCGTCGACGAGCTCCATCTTGATCCCGCCCCAATCCGCCCAGACCACCGCGCCGATCCCAGCCTGCGCGAGCTGCGTGCGGATCTTGTACGCCTCGACGGCGTGGTGGAACGCGCGCGGCGCGGTGCCGAACTCGCGGAAGAGCTCGAGGCGCACGAGCATCTCGTCCGCGCGGTAGCAGTGGTTCTGCACCAGGATCTCGCCGCTCAGCACCCTGCCGAGCGCCTCGGCCGCGAAGTCGTGCGGTTTGCCGGGCTCCGGCTTGTACGCGCGCGCGTTCTCGAGCTTCTGGCGCAGCATCGCGACCTCGGCCATGCGCGTCTGCGGCTCCGCGCCCTTGCCCGCGCCGTACACGCGCATCGGATTCTCGCCGCAGGCGAGCTTCATCGTCGTCGGCGCGTCGGGCGTGCGCATCTCGCGCGCGGAGAGCGCACGCACGAGCCGCAGCGTCACGCCCTGCCCGCCGACCAGATTCGCCGAGCCGGGCAGGACGTGGATCGTCGTCACGCCCCCCTCGAGCGCGCGCTCGATCGCCGGGTCCTGCGGCCAGAAGGAGTCCTCGGCGCGAATCTCCGGCTTGAACGGGCCGGTCATCTCGTTTCCGTCGTTGGTGGAGCTCGAGACAGGCATCGCGTACACGCCCAGGTGCGAGTGCGGGTCGATGATGCCGGGCGTGATCCAGCGTCCGCTCGCGTCGATCACCTCGACGCCCGGCGGCGCCGCCAGCTCGACGCCCACCGCGCGGATCCTGCCGGCCTCGAGCAGCACATCGCCGCGCTCGAGCGTCGGCCCGGCCGCGGTCATCACGCGTGCGCCGCGCAAGAGCACCGGGACCGGCGCGGCGGATTCGGTGCTCGCCGGCGCGGAAGCGGCCGTCCCGCTGGAATTCGGCTTGCTGCCCTCAGGCTCGAGCAGCGCGCACGCCGAGAGCGCGCAGACGAGCGCGCAGAAAGCCGGAACCAATGCCCCCCGGATCATCGGCCCGATTCTAGCGCTGCGCCCGGCGCCCGCCGCGTGCTCTAATCCCCGACATGAGACACGGCATCGTCCTGATGGCACCGACGATCGCCGACCAGGTGGCGGGCGCGAAGCTCGCCGAGGCGCGCGGCTTCGATTCGGTCTGGGTCACGGAGTTCTTCAACCAGCACGGCTTCGTGCGTCTCGCGGCGCTGGCGATCGCGACCACGCGCGTGAAGCTCGGCACCGCGATCGCCTACGCGTTCATGCGTACACCGCTACTCGCGTCGGCGGCGGCGATGGACATCGACGAGCTCTCGAACGGGCGCATGATCCTGGGCCTGGGCAGCGG
>CAZMKX010000019.1:0-13737 GCA_964566375.1 uncultured Myxococcales bacterium | reverse complement strand
CAGGCGCGTCGCGACGTGCGCGCGCAGATCGCCTTCTACTACTCGACCAAGCTCTACCACACGGTGCTCGACGTGCACGGCTGGCGCCACGTGGGCGAGACGATCGCCGACGCGTTCAAGCGCGGCGACTTCGCCGCGATGACCGCGTCCGTCCCCGACGCGCTCGTCGACGAGATCGCGATCGCCTGCCGTCCCGACGAGGCGCGCGATCGGCTGAAGCAGTGGGACGGGCTCTCCGAGCAGGTCCTGCTCTACCCGCCCAGCGCCGGCGTCTCGCCCGCGCGCGTGCGCGAGAACATCACGGCGATTGCGGAGTCTTTCGGGAGATGAGCGCGAAGACCCTCGAAGCGGACTACCTGGTGATCGGCGCCGGCGCGATGGGCATGGCGTTCACGGACGTGCTGATGACCGAGACGGACGCGACGGTCGTGATGGTGGACCGGCACCACCAGCCCGGTGGTCACTGGAACGACGCGTACCCGTTCGTGAGGCTGCACCAGCCGTCGACGTTCTACGGCGTGAACTCGCGCAAGCTCGGCAGCGACACCATCGACGCCACCGGCTGGAACGCCGGGCTGTACGAGCTCGCGACCAACAGCGAGGTCTGCGCGTACTTCGATCAGGTGATGCAGCAGCAGTTCCTGGCGTCGGGGCGCGTGCGGTACCTGCCGATGTGCGAGTACGCGAACGGGCGCGTCACGTCGCTCGTCTCGGGCGTCGTCCACGACGTCGCCGCGAAGACGGTGGTCGACTCGACCTACATGAACGTCACCGTACCGTCGATGCGCGAGCCGGCGTACAAGGTGGCGGACGGCGCGACCTGCGTGCCGCCGAACGCGCTCCCGCGGCTCAGGGGCCGTTTCGATCGCTTCGTGGTCGTCGGCGCCGGAAAGACGGGAATGGACGCGTGTCTGTTCCTGTTGAAGAACGACGTCGATCCCGACCGCATCACCTGGATCATGCCGCGCGATTCGTGGATGTTCGATCGCGCGAACATCCAGGCGGGAGCGATGTTCGAGCAGTCGCTGGGCCGCAGCTTCGTCGAGAACTTCACCGCGGTCGCCGGGGCGACGTCGGTGGACGACCTGTTCGCGCGGGCCAGCGCGAGCGGACAGCTGCTGCGCTTCGACGAGAACGTGCGGCCCACCATGTGGCGCTGCGCGACCGTGACGAAGGCCGAGCTCGCGCAGCTCCGGCGCATCCGGGACGTGGTGCGCAAGGGACGTGTGCAGCGGATCGAACCGAACACGATCGCGCTCGATCACGGCAGCATCCCGACGAGCTCGACGACGCTGCACGTGGATTGCTCCGCGGACGGGCTCGAGCGCCGGCCGGTGAAGCCGGTGTTCGCGGGGAATCGCATCACGCTGCAGACCGTGCGCGCCTGCCAGCAGGTCTTCAGCGCCGCATTCATCGGCCACGTCGAGGCCGCGTACGACGGCGAGGCGCTGAAGAACGAGCTCTGCACGCCGGTGCCCCACCCCGACACCGATCTGGACTACCTGCGCGCGACGCGCGGCGATCTGCTGAACGCCGCGCGCTGGGCGCGCGACGAGAAGCTGCGCACGTGGCTCGCCAATTCGCGTCTCGACGGATACAGCCAGCCCGGTATCGCGGGCACGCCGAGCGCGGAAGACGCGGAGCGCGCCGCCGCACTCGCGACGGCCTCCGCCGCGAAGCTGCAGGCGCTGCTGACCGAGGCCGGGGGCTAGGACTCCACGATCACCTGCGCCAGCGCCGCGCCGATCCCGAGCACCAGCCCGAGCAGGAACGAGACGTAGCTCGCGCGCAGGTAGCGGTACTTCGAGCGCGCCAGCACGATCCCCTGGTCGTAGATGTCCAGCAGCAGGCTCCTGTACAGCGCCTGGGTGTCCGCGAGCCGCGCGGCGACGAGGTTCACGAACTCCGCGCGCGGCATGTGCTGGAAGTGCAGGAAGAAGAGCGGGTTGAAGAGCGGCGAGGCCGTGTCGACCTCACCATCCACTCGCCGCGGCACCTTGCGCGTCGGAATCACGCAGAGCAGCGCCGAGACGAGTGACACCGCGGTGAACAGGTCCAGCGTCAGCAGCGGCAACAGGAACCCGGAGCGCCGCAGCTGCGTGAGCGAGACCGAGATCACGATCGAGCAGACCGTGATCATGATGTTCGCCTTCGCGTCGGCCATCAGGCTGAACTGCACCTGGTTCTGCTGCAGCGTCGACAGGGCGTAGTCGACCTGCGTGCGCGCCTCGATCTGCTTCACCTCCGCGTCGGACATCGGCCAGCCTTCCGTGATTACCCTGCGCAATCGTACACCCTGGCCGAGTCGCGCGATGTGCTACACCGGCAGCATGGCCGCACCCGCCGTCGTCCACTACTTCGACTACAAGAGCCCGTACGCGTACCTCGCGCAGCCCGAGACGTTTCGACTCCGCGACGAGCTCGGGATCGCGATCGAGTGGCGGCCGTACACGCTCGACATCCCGTCGTTTCTGGGCAACGCGCGGCTCGACGCCGACGGCCGCGACGTGCTCGGCGAGCGCAACGCCCACCAGTGGCGGCGCGTTCGGTACGCGTACATGGACGCGCGGCGCGAGGCGCGTCGGCTCGGGCTCGTCGTTCGCGGTCCGCAGAAGGTGTTCGACTCGAGCGTCGCGCACGTCGGCTTCCTGTACGCGCGCGAGCGCGGCGACTTCCGCCCGTACCACCAGCGCGTGTTCGAGCGCTTCTGGCGCCGCGAGCTCGACATCGAGAGCCCCGACGTGATCGCCTCGGTGCTCGGTGAGGCGGGCTTCGACCCCGCGGGCTTCGCGTCGTACCTCACCGGTCCCGGCCGCGCGGCGCTCGACGCGATCCAGGCCGACGCCGAGGCGAAGGGCGTGTTCGGCGTTCCGTCGTATCTCGTCGGGGACGAGCTCTTCTGGGGCAACGAGCGGATCGCGGACGTGCGCGCGCGTCAGCGAACGTAGTACCAAGGGAGCGCGCAGTAGTCGAAGGCCTCGACCGTCTCCAGCGGCGTCTCGACCGAGATCCACTCCGTCGCCTTCAGAACTCCCCCGTGAGGGAAGCGCGCGCGCAGCTGTACCGCGAAATAGCCGCACGGGGGTAGGAGCTTCGTCAGGACGTGCTCCGGCACCTTCAGCCCGAACCGCTCGTAGATCGGGACCGTGTTCGAGGGATCCTCCAGCCGGCCTCGATGCCGGCCGCCGAGCTCGCGGACGCGCAAGTCGTACACCACCGAATCGGTGCTCTCGCGCGTCGCGCCCGGCCCCCACGGCCAGGCTTCCCAGCGCAGTGCCAGATAGGGCTCCGTGATCGATGGAGAAGCCGGCTCGAGCAGCCGGGGAGCGGTCGGAGCGACGAGCTCACGCTCGCCAGCGTAGACGAGGACTAACTCGTCCATGGCGTCCTCGGCGATCTCGCCGAGAAGCTCGACGAGCGACATCCGGAGAAGCTGCGCTTCGCCTTGCATCCAGTCGTCGATCGGATGGACGAGACTCGTCGCGGAAGACGCATACTCGCCGAGCGTCGAGCCGTCGGCCGTGCGAATGAGCCGCGCGTCGTAGTCGACTCGCAGATAGGCGGTCTTGCGGCGCTCCGACAGGAACGCCATCCGGGCTATCCTGAGCTCGACCACCGAGTCGGCGGTGGAGGCATCGACGAATAGCCATCCAGAGTGCTCGGCATAACGGGTGGCCGCGTTGACCAGGTGCGGCTCCTCCTGTGCGAGGCTCACGGCTTTTCTCGCCGCGAGCTCGAATTCCTCCTGCCTCGCGTTCGGCTCGCTCACGAGCGTGCCGACGAGCGCGCCAACGGGAACCGCGACCGGAACACAGAAGAAGAGCATCACCAGAGCGAGCTCCGGCTCCTGGCCGACCTCGCCTCCGAACGAGCAATAGTAGACGCCGACTAGAGCGCCTGTTCCCGTGCTCTTCAGCACCTCCATTCCCGGCGAATAGATCTGCGCCGCAACGAAAGGACCGGGTGACGCGGCCTCGACGACGGCCACCCGCCCGAGCTCGCCGCGATCCGTACGAAGGCGCACCGGTGCCGGCGTGACCTTTGGCGGTGTCGGCGCCGCGCATGCGAGCGCTGCGCACATCGCCAAGCGCACGCACGAGCCCAACCGGAGTGTCGACGACATGTGAGCCTGCTCCGGAATGACACCAGACCATCCTGGGACCGGGTGAGTCAATGAGATCCCGATGAGCCGCGAGTCAGGAGCGCAAGCCAGTTTGCCCTGCCCTCCCACGAGCTGGTTTGAACCTCGGCGCTCGCTGTGTACGATCAACCACTGATGCGAGCGTGCGTTTCGCTCATCGCCGCACTCGCGGCCTGCGCGGCGCTTCCCGGCTGCATCGCCTCGAAGCGTCCGGAGCCGCTCACCGACGCCGAGCTTGCGCGGCTCGAGCGCGCACGGTTTCCCGCGCTGGTCGTGGGCGTGGTCGAGCCGGAGCCCGGGCTGGGCAGCTCGTCGGGGCGAAAGGTGCTCGAGAGGCGCGAGCAGGAAGGGCTCGGTGACGCCGTCGCGGATCGCGAGGTGCAGCGAGCCATCGACCTGATCGAGGACCTGCGTGCCACGGGCTACTTCCGCGAGGTCGACTTCGTGCGGCAGCTCGAATCGGAGCCCGATCTGCTCGCGACTCCTGGACTCGAGAACGGCCGCCGCGGCCAGCTCACCGGCGGCGGCATCTTCACGCTCGCGAGCCTTGGCGTGGTCCCGACCGTGCTCACGAACGAGTGGCAGCGGGATTTCAGCGTCACGTCCTCGGACGGCGAGGACTACGCGGCGATCGACGTTCGCTACCGCCAGGTGATCGTGCTCTCCTGGACCGCGATCCTGCTCCTTCCGTTCCGCGACTGGACTCTCGGCTGGAACGGGGTGCCCGAGGACTACGACGACGCCTTTCGCCTGACGCTTCTCGAGCACCGAACCGAGATCGAGCGACTCGCGGCGAAGCGGGCGCCACCGTGAGGGGAGACCGTCGGCGCGCGTCGGTTCTCGCGGCGACGCTTCTCTGTGTCGCATGTGTTGCGACGCGCGAGGCGCCGCCGCTCGATGCCGAGGCGCGCGCTGCGGTCGCGCGCGAGGCGAGCCCGAAGATCTCGGTCGGCGTGCGCGAGCCGGTGCTCGCGCTCGACCCGGCCGAGCCGGGAGGTCGCCTGGGCGCGGATCGCTACTTTGGAGAAGTCCGCCAGGCCCGCCGGCTGATACGGCTGCTTCGCGCGAGCGGTCTCTTCGAGAACGTCGACTTCACCCGAAGCCTGGAGTCCCCGCCCGAGCTCGAGCTCGTGTCTCTCTCGTCACCGGAGCGAGGTAGCACGCCGAATGAGGCGCTCGTCCTCGCCGAGATCCTGGTAGCAGGAGCGAGTGCGGGAATCCTGCCGATCGTCGTTTCGCGCGACACGGGCGTTCGCTTCGCTCGCGCCGACGCGCCCGACCGGATCTTCGAGTTCAGCTGGCCGCGGCTCGACGTCGCAGCCCTTCTCGGCCTCTCACCGGTCGTCGCGATCGGCGCGCTTCCGGGTTGGCGCTTCAGCTACGGACTCGGCCTCGCCGAGACGGAGGAGCCGGTCGACGGTCGCTTCGCCGAATTCCTCGCCGCGCACCGAGGCGAGCTCTGGGCCGCGGAACCCGGACGATGACCGCTCGTCGGTTCGCGATCCCGGTCCTGGTGCTGGCCTGCTCCGCGTATGCCTGCGAGATCCCGCTCGCGCCGAAGGTGCCGGAGCCGGAGCGTGTCGCGCCGATTCCGTTGACGATTGGCCTCTACATCAGCCCGGAGTTCCGTGAGACCGTCTACGTCCACACGCACAGCATTTCGCGGTATACGAGCCCGATCGGAGAAGGGAGCGCCGGGCTCCTCGAACGGGCCCTGCCGACGATGTTCGAGCGGGTCGTGATCGTCGGCGCCCATCCGCCGATCGAGGGGGCGCAGCCGGATCTCGCGGGCGTCATCGTGCCCAGGCTCGAAGCCTTCTCCCTCGATTGGCCGAGCGTCGTCTTCTTCGGGACTGCCTTCCAGGCCAAGGTCAGCTATCGATTCACGCTCTACGAGACGGATGGCACTCCGCTCGGCTCGTGGCTCGTCACGGGATCCGGCAAGCGACTCGCCACCCCGGAACATCTCCTCTCGACCACGACCGCTGGAGTTGCGTTCGATCGTGCCGCGCAAAGCGCCGTGAAGAAGTTCATGGTGGGCTTTCGCAGGACCCCCGAAGCCAAGCGGTGGATGCGTCGCGCGGGAGTCGAGGTTCCGAAGTGAGTGGACGCGTGCTCTCGCTCCGGTGGATGGCTCTCACGCTGCTCGCTTGCGCCGGCTGCACGCCGATCTACACGCCTGCGATCCTGGACGTGCGCGGTCCCGAAGCGATGCCCTTCCAGACGGCCGACGGGCCCGTCGAGCAAGGCGCGGACCCATTCGAGCAGCGGGATCGTCAGGTGGAATGGTTCGAAGACGATCTGGGTGCTCAGCGAGTGCTGCCCGTTCTGGTCAGCGTCCGGAATCGCAGTGAGCGGGCGTTCCTGCTTCGCCCCTCGGACGTGCTCCTCGAGCTTTCGGACGGCACGAGGATCAGCGCGGCCAGCCCGAGCGCCGTCGCCTCGAGACTGCAGAGACGATCGTTGAACGATCAGCGCCAGGTCGAGGCCGCCAAGCGGTACAGGCTGGATCGCGAAGCCGACCTGGCGGCGAAGGGCCTGCCCGAGAAGCGGCTCGGGCACGGCGATTCCGCGCAGGGATTCCTCTTCTTCATCCCGCCCTCGGCCGTCCAGCCGTTCGCCGAGGCGACCCTCGAGTTTCGGTACGTGGACGTCGAGCAGGGCTTCAGCTTCGTCGTGCCGCTGCCACTCGTGCTGCGGGACGCCCGGGAATTCCCGCCCGCCGCCGAGTAGCGGAACCCGACCGCGTTCGACGCTACAAGTCTGCGATGAGCCGCGTCTCCCGCTTCGTTCTCGCCGCCCTCTCCGTCGAGCAGGCGCTGTACCAGGTCGAGCTCGCCGACGGCGCGTTCGAGCTGCGCCACTACGCCCCGCGCGTCGTCGCCGAGATGCGTCTCGACGGCCGCTTCGAGGACGTCGGCAACGACGCGTTCCGTCCGCTCGCCGCGTACATCGGCGGCGCGAACCGCACGAAGGCGTCGATCGCGATGACGGCGCCCGTGTCGCAAGAATCGACCTCCGAGAAGATCGCGATGACCGCGCCCGTGACACAGGAGAGCGACGGCGCGTCGTACCGCGTCAGCTTCGTCATGCCCGCGGACCAGACGCTCGCGACGCTGCCCGAGCCGACCGATCCGCGCATCGTCCTGCGCGAGGAGCCGGCGCGCACGATGGCGGCCGTCCGCTACCGCGGAACCTGGACCGAGTCGCGCTACCGCGAGAATCTCGCGCTCCTCCGCGGGTGGATCGGCGCGCAGGGCCTGGTCGAGACCGGCGCGCCGCCCGTCTGGGCGCGCTACGACCCGCCGTTCATGCCGTGGTTCCTGCGCCGGAACGAAGTGTTGATCGAAGTGGAGCGCAAGCGCTGAACGTGAGCGAGCCGCTCTCGCGACGCACGCTCGCGCTCTACGCGCTGCCGAACCTGTCGTACTCGGTCGCGGCGCTTCCGCTCGCGCTGTTCGTGCCGGCGTTCTACGCGGACGAGCTGGGCTTACCGCTCGCGCAGGTGGGCGTGGCGATTGCGGCGTCGCGCGTGCTCGACGTCGTGACCGACCCGCTGATGGGCCAGCTCTCGGATCGCGTGCGCACGCGTTTCGGGCGGCGCAAGCCTTGGATCGCGCTCGGCACGCCGGTCCTGCTCTTCGCGCTCTGGCAGCTCTTCGTACCCGGCGGGCGCGGCGACGCGACGGCGCTCGGTCTGTTCGGCTGGACGGCTCTCCTCTTCCTGGGCTTCACGATCGTCGACCTTCCGTTCAAGGCCTGGGGCGCGGAGCTCTCCGCCGACTACACCGAGCGCTCGCGCGTCGCCGCGTGGCGCGAGGCCTTCGGCTTCAGCGGGCAGGTTCTGCTTCTGTTGCTCCTGCTCGCGCTCGCGCGCGGCGGCCTCGACGCCGCGGCCGGGCAGCTCTACTGGATCGCCGTCGCGATCGCGGCGACGCTGCCGGTCTTCGTCGCGCTCGCGCTCGCGTGCGTGCCCGAGCCGCCGCCCATCGAACGCGTCGAGCGCGAGCTCGGCTTCGGTGCAGGCCTTCGGCTCGTGGCCGCGAATCCGGCCTTCGCGCGCATGATCGCCGCCGTGCTTCTCTTCGTGTCCGGCGTGGTGGTGCAGGGCACGCTTCACCGTCTGGTGTTGACGCACTTCTTCGGCCGCCCGGATCTCTTTCCGGTGATGATCTTCGCGGAGAACCTGCTCACGCTGGCGGCGGTGCCGCTCTGGCTGCGGCTCTCGTACCGGATCCAGAAGCACCACGCGATCGCGCTCGCCGCGCTCTGGATCGGGATCTTCTCGCTGGCGCTGCCGTTCTTCGCGCGCGAGGCGGTGATCCCGTTCGTCGTCTGCATGGTTCTGCGCGGCAGCTCGTTCGCCTCGATCCTGTTCCTGTCGAGCTCGATCGCCGCCGACGTCGTCGACTTCGACGCGGTCGCGTCTGGCCAGCAGCGCACCGGGCTCTACTTCGGCGTGTTCGGTCTGGTCACGAAGGCCGCGATCGCCGCGGGCGTGCTGATCGCGACCGTTCTGCCCGCGGCGCTCGGCTTCGACCCGGGACGCGAGTCACCGAGCGAGTCGGCGCTGCTCGGTCTGCTCGGCGTCTACGGCTTCCTGCCGGGCGCGCTGATGGCGGCGGGCGCGGGATTTCTCTGGCGATTCCCGCTCACGCGCGAGATTCAGGAAGGGCTTCGCGTGGAGCTCGAGACGCGGCGCAGCGCCTGAAGCTCCTCGCGCGCCGAGATCCGGATGGCCTCGTCCTCGACCACGTGGTCGGAGCGCGGCTCGAGGTTCGCGGTGCGCTCGATCAGCGAGAGCGCCTCGGCGCGGCGGTCCGGCGCGTGCGAAAGCAACGCGAGGCCGAGCAGATACGCATTGCCGGGGTGCGCGGGATACTCGGTCAGCGCGCGCTCCGCGAGCGGCACCGCGCGCGCGTGATCGACCCAGCCCGACAGGAACGGCACGCGCGGAAGCTCGGAGTGAAGCCGCGAGAGCAGGCGGAGTCCGCCGCCCTGCTCGACGCCGGGGTCGAGCGCGATCGAGCGCAGCGTCGACTCGTGCAGCCGGTTGGCGACACCCGCGCGCACGGCCTCGAGCAGTCCGGCGAGCCGGCTCCACGCGCCCAGGTTGACCGCCGACCAGAAGTACAGGTGCGCAGCGTCGCTGCGGTCGGCCGGGGCGACCTTCTCGCGCAGCGCCTCGGGCGTCGCAGCCGCGAGCGCCTCCTCACCCCCGACGCGCCGCGCCAGCACCGCAAAGGCCGGGTCCGAGGCGGCAATCGCCTCCTCGTAGAGCGCGCGCGACTTGTCCGGGTCCGGGGTCGCGAAGTCGCCCGCGAACCAGAGCGCGCGCTGCAGCTTCCAGTGCGCCTCGAGGCTGTCCGGTGCGGCGGCCACCGCCGCGCGGTATCCGTCGAGCGCGGCGCCGATCGGCGCCGGCTTCGCCTTCGCGTCGACCTGGCCTTCGGCGCGTTTGGCCCAGTAGGCGTCGGCGCGTGCGAGATCGGACATTGCATCGGCGCGCGATGCCGCCAGCAGCAGGCTCGCGAAGACCGCCGCGACGAACGCGCACCCCGCTCGATCCCGCTTCATCTCCATCCGCCTCCGAGCTTTCATCGTCCGATGCCCCCGCTCGGTGAAGAGTTTGCCGCGTCTCGAATCGGCGCGCAGCGCCGCAGGCCGCACACACTTCGCACACCGGAACGCGACGCGTTCTTCGCCCGGCGGTACACGCAGCGTCAAGCGCAGCCGGTATCCACCTCCCGTCCGCGTGGGATCCGCACATGTCGTGCGCGATGCGGACGGAGGTCGGATCGAATGAAGCTGAACGTGAATCTTCGAGGGCTGATGGCGGCGTCGCTGACGGCCGCGAGTATCGGTGGGCTTGCGCCGATCTCGCAGGCGGGCGACTCGCTCGTGGACATGGGCGTGCTCTACGAGAAGCTGCTGAGCACGAGCTCCTACTTGCTCTATGGAACCGGACGACCGCTGACGACATCAGCTCCATCGACCCGCGACGCGGCGGGCGCAGCGATTCCGTACCGGGCGCCAACGCAGTCGGCAAACGCTCAGGTTCTGCTCGCGGGCGGACTGCGCGCCGAGTACGTCACGCGCGGCCTAGCCGATTCGGGCGACATGATCGCCCTGTGGCCGAGCGAAGACGCGGCGACGCACTTGGTCGTGTGCATCGAGGGCGGCCGCGAGGAGATCGGCACGTTCCCGGACGGTCGCGTGAAGTACAATCCTTCGGTTCAGCGCGTGAAGCTGTCCGACGGCGCGGTCGAGACGCTTCTGCGCGGGATGTCCGGATGTGACGGCATCCGTCGCACCGCGCACGGCACCATCCTCGCAACCGAAGAAGAGACCGACGGCGGCGCATACGAGATCTACGAGCCGCTTGCCACGAGCGAAGAGACCGTCGTCGATCGCGCGACCGGCGAGGTCGTAGACGCATCGAACAAGACGTCGACGCGCATCGTCCGGCGGCTCTCGCTGCCGACCATCGCATGGGAAGGCATCGCGGCGCTGCCGAGCGGCGTGGTGATCGCGGGCGACGAGCTTCGCCCGGGCACGAACGGAGCGGACTCCGACGGCGGCGCGCTCTTCAAGTTCATTCCGTCGCGACCATGGACGAGCGGAGCCCCCGCCGCGTTCCCGGACTCACCGTACGAGAGCGGCCGAGTCTACGCGCTGCAGGTCTCCTGCCGCGACGACCGTCAGCAGTACGGCCAGGGCTGCGAAATCGGAAACGGTGGCTGGGTAGAGGTGGGCGCGACGACCGCGACGGCTGACGCCATGCGCCTGGGTGCGACCGGCTACTACCGCCCCGAGGATCTGCACGAGGATCCGGCGTTCGTCGATCCCGCCGACAGCGACGCGGTTCGCTTCTGCTGGACCAACACCGGAAACGAGCTGGCCAGGAACTACGCCGAGCTGGTCTGCGGCGTCGACTCGGCCCCTCTCGAGGCACCGCGCGACGCGTCGAATCGGGTGCGCCGAAGCGTCGTCGTGAATCGCTTCGTCGAAGGCGATCGCGACTTCAACTCGATGGACAACTTCGCGTTCCAGCCGCGCACCGGCAATCACTACGTGATCGAGGACCACGACAACGGCGACATCTTTGCCTGCCTTCCGGATGGCGCGGATCGCGACATCAAGACGGATGGCTGCGTGAAGCTGGTTTCCGTGCGCGACTCCTCGGCGGAGCCGACCGGCTTCGTCTTCAGTGGGGACGGCAAGACCGCCTACGTCGTGATCCAGCACTCGGATGACTCGCTGATGCCGGGTGCGGACGACTATCCGACGGACGACCTGCTGAAGATCACCGGCTTCCGGGTTCCCAGCCGCTGATCCGCCGACTCCGAGCCGGGCCGGGGCCGACCCCGGCCCGGCCATCGCGGCCGCACGGCGCTAGGATCAGCGTGTTGCGGTGTCTGCGCCGCACGGGTCGCAGATGCGATCGGAGCCCGGGATGAGACCTTGGCGCGCCCTCCCGTTCATCGCGCTCGCGCTCGGTGGAACCGTCGCTCGAGCCGACGGCTTCAGCGCAAGCCCGACCGAGGGCCTGCGCTGGACGTCGTCCGACGGCAGGGCGCAGCTGCACGCCGGCGGCGTCTACGCGGGCGACCTGGTGCTGAACGACTCCGACAACGTCCAGGGCTCGGGGCTTCGCACCGACATCGCGAAGCCGATCCTCGAGGGATCGTTCGACGACGTGTGGCGCGTGCGGATCGCGGGAGACCTCGAGGGCACGAAGACCGCGGCGAACTTGTACGAGGCGTTCGTCGCCTGGCAGGGCCTTCCATGGCTGCGCGTCTCGGCGGGGCTTCTCGAGCTTCCGCTCGGCTTCGAGGCCGGCACTCGACCCGAGGATCTCGCGCTCGTGGGTCACGCGTTCTCGTACTTCATGGACTACCGGACGGACTGGGCGCTGCGCCTCGAGGGCGCGCTCGCGGACGGCGTCTTCGAGTGGGACGTCGCCTACGCGCTCGGCGACGGGTTCGACGCGAACGGCGTGGCTCAACGCGGCTCGCTAGCGTCGGCGCGCGCGTTCGTGCGGCCCCTTCGTTCGCTCGGCGCGCCCGAGGCCTCGTTCCTCGAGCGAATCGTCGCCGGATTCTTCGTGGGCGGCGGCTATGCGTACACGTGGGACTGGGACTCCCGGCTTCGCATCCGCAATCCGTCCGGAACACGCCTCTTCGACACGCAGCGCTTCGACGCCGACCACAGCCACTTCTACACCGTGACCGCGGGCTTCGAGGTCGGACCGGTGCGGCTCTACTACGAGGGCACGCAGGGCGGATACTTCGGGGTGGATACGCCGCTCGGCGAGCGCGATCTCGACAACCAGACGGACTCCTGGCAGGCGACACTCGCCTGGCGGATCACCGGCGAGCCGTACGACGGGCGCATCTTCGGCGAACGCGAGCTCGAGCCGCTCGGACCGAACATCTGGGAGATCGCCGTGCGCTACGCGAATGCCGACATCGATCGCGACTTCTTCGCCTTCGGTCTGACGGACTACACGACGTCGTCGCAGGAGTTCCGCACGACGTCGATCGCGCTGAGCTGGTACGCGACCCGGAACCTGCGGCTCAGCGCCGAGTACGTCCGCACGCAGGCGGATGACGACATCGCGAGCCTCGGCTTCGAGGGGGACAGCAGCGCCGGCGTCGTTCGGGCACAGGTTCGCTTCTGATGCGGGAGCGGCTCACCTTGCGCGCGCGGTCGCCGAGCCCGGTCGGTCTTGGAACGTCACGAACCCCAGCACCCGCCCGATACGCTCGCACCGGTGCTCGGGGTCGCCGCGATCGACAGCGCGGCCGTCCCGTGGGCGAGTCGAATCAGCGTGGCTTCGACGCGTACGGATTCGCGCCGAGCCGCTCCGAAACGTGCCGGATCGCGAGCTGCGCGCGAACGCTGTTTCCCGCGGCGTCGAGCGGAGGCGCGAACGCCGCGATGCCGAAGCGGCCCGGCGCGACCGCCAGGATCCCGCCGCCGACGCCGCTCTTGGCCGGCAGACCGACGTTGTACAGCCAGATCCCCGAGTCGTCGTAGAGCCCGGCGGTGGCCATCACCGCGAGGATCTCGGGTACGTTCCCGGGATCGATCACCTGCTTCCCGGTGAGCGGGTTCTTGCCGCCGTCGGCGAGCGTCGCCGCCATCACCGCCAGGTCCTTCGCCGTCACGTTCACCGAACACTGCCGGGTGTAGAGGTCGGTGACCATGATCGGATCGTCCTTGATCAGGCCGTAGGCGTGCATCAGCATGCCGATCGCACGGTTGCGCTGGTTGGTCGCGGCCTCGGATTCGTAGACATCGCGATCGACCTCGAGCTTGCGGCCCGCGAAGTCCTCGAAGGTCGACAGGATCCGCGCCCACTTCTCGGCGGCGGTCTCGCCCGCGACCATTCCCGTCGTCGCGATGGCGCCGGGATTCACGAGCGGATTCATCTGGTGGCCCTTGTGCTGCTCCACCGCCACGATCGAGTTGAAAGCCTGGCCGGTGGCATCGACGCCGACGGTCTCCGGAATCACCTGCGCGCCGGAGTCCTGGATCACGCGAGCGAGCGTGAAGACCTTCGAGATCGACTGGATCGAGAAGAGCGACTC
>CAZMKX010000018.1:0-16643 GCA_964566375.1 uncultured Myxococcales bacterium | reverse complement strand
TGGGTGACGTTCGTGCCGAGCTTCCTGTGGATCTTCCTGGGCGCGCCGTACGTCGAGCGGCTCCGACACGCGAAGCCGCTCGCGGCGGCGCTGCAGGCGATCATGGCGGCGGTCGTCGGCGTGATCGCGAATCTCGCGCTCTGGTTCGCACTGCACGTCGTCTTCGCGCGCGTCGACGAGGTTCGTCTCGGTACGCTCGCGCTCGAGGTTCCCGACGCGGCGAGCCTCGATCCGTGGGCGCTCGCGCTCTCGCTCGGCGCGTGCCTCGCGCTGCTGCGGTTCCGCGTCGGCCTCGCGCCCACGCTCGCGGGCAGCGCTCTCGCCGGGCTGGCCGTATCGCTCCTGCGCTGAGCGCAGACTCAGATCGTGATCTGCATCCCGAGCTCGACGGCGCGTCCCGGCGGAATGCCGAAGTAGCCGATCGCGGGCTGTGCCGTGTAGTGCAGGGCGGCGAAGAGCTTCTTGCGCCACAGCGCCATGTCGCGCTTCGCACCCGAGAGGACCGTCACGCGACCCAGGAAGAAGCTGGCGTCGTCCATCGTGACCGGCACGCCCGACTCCGCGATCTGGCGAAGGACGTCCTCGATCGCCGGAGTCTGCATGAAGCCGTAGCGCGCGGTCACGCGCACGAAGCCCTCGCCGAGGATCTCGACGCGGACCCGGTCGCGCAGCGCCACGGCCGGAACGTGCTCCGTCACGATCGAGAGCAGGATCACGCGGTCGTGCAGGACCTTGGAGTGCTTGAAGTGGTGCCCGAGCGCGAGCGGAAGGCCATCGGGGTAGCCCGACATGAACACCGCCGTGCCCCGAACGCGCTGCGGCTTCTCGCGCCCGACGTCGGCGATGAACGAGGTCAGCGGCAGCGTGACGTCGTTCAGGTGCTGGTTCAGCAAGTCGGTGCCGCGCCGCCAGGTCGTCATCACGGTGAACAGCACGATGCCGATCAGAAGCGGAAACGCACCGCCGTGGGGGATCTTGGGGACGTTCGCCGCGAGGAAGGCCAGATCGACCGAGAGGAAGACCGCGCCCAGACCCAGCGATGCCGGCCAGCCGTAGCGCCGGTGCGCGACCGGAACGAAGAGCAGCGTCGTCACGGCCATCGTTCCCGTGACGGCGATCCCGTAGGCGGCCGCGAGCCCCGACGACGCGCGGAACTCGAGCACCAGCGCGATGCACGCGACCATCAGCGCCCAGTTCACGGCCGGGATGTAGATCTGGCCTTCCTGACTGCTCGACGTGTGAACGATCTGCATGCGCGGCAGGTAGCCGAGCTGAATCGCTTGCGCGGTCAGCGAGTACGAGCCGGAGATGACGGCCTGCGATGCCACGATCGTCGCCAACGTCGCGACGCCGACCATCGGCAGCACGGCCGCCGACGGCAGGATTCCGAAGAACGGGCTGGCGATGCCCGCCTCGCCCACGCGCAGCAGGTACGCGCCCTGGCCGAAGTACGAGATCAGGAGCGAGGGGAACACCATCCCGTACCACGCGACGGCGATCGGCACCCGTCCGAAATGACCGAGGTCCGCGTACAGCGCCTCACCGCCGGTCACGCACAGGACGATCGCGCCGAGGATCAGGAAGCCCGGACCGGGGAAGTGGCCGAGCAACGCGGCCGCGTGAAGCGGATTCACCGCCGCGAAGATCGCGGGCTCGCGAAACAGCCAGGGCAGACCCGCCAATGCGATCGTGCCGAACCAGAGCAGCGCGATCGGCCCGAACCACGCGCCGATCCGCTGCGTGCCGCGGCGCTGCAGGACGAAGATGCCCACGAGGATGAACAACGCGATCGGCCACACGTAGGGCGAGAGGCCCGGCATCGCGACGTCCAGACCCTCGACGGCGGAGAGGACCGAGATCGCCGGAGTGATCATGCCGTCGCCGTAGAGCAGCGCCGTTCCCGCAAGTGCGACCAGGTACGCGCCGAAGCGCAGCGGTCGCGGGATCGAGCCCTCCTGCTGGCCGAGCGCGAGCAGCGCCAGCACCCCTCCCTCGCCGTGGTTGTCGGCGCGCATCACGAAGGTCAGGTACTTCACCACGATCACCAGGATGAACGCCCAGAACACCAGCGAGCACACCCCGAGAATGTTCTCGGGCGTGGGTGCGGCGCCGTGCGCGCCGTGGAAGCACTCGCGCATCGCGTACAGCGGCGACGTCCCGATGTCGCCGTAGACCACGCCGATCGCAGCGAGCGTCAGTCGGCGCAGATTGGCGGAGCTCAGCCCGCCGCCGGCCTCCGACCCCTCCGCGATGCCGTCCTGCACGGCGCGTTCGATAGCACGTCCTGGACCCGGCAGGAAGTCGGCTCGTCCGGATTGCCCGCCGCGCGGCCGGGGTCCAAGATCGGCGCCGGCTGCAGCGCGGGCGAATCCGCCGCAGCCCGCGCGCTGCGGCCGGAAAGCCCGGGACCGGCGGCTCGCGGCGGACGCGGTGGCACGCGGATTGCTCGAAGGCCCGCCATCTCGGAGGGAGCGCGCGGTGAAGCTCGGGCTGGCGATCGGACTCGCACTCGCGCTCCTCGGCTGCGGGCCGGGGGAGCTCTCGAGCTCGCTCGATCAGCGCTTTCCGGCGACGCCGGGCGGGCTCCTGCAGGTGGATCTCGACCTGGGGGACGAGGCACGCGCGGACCGCGTCACGCTCGAGGTTCGCTCGCACGAAGCGGACGAAGTCTGGGCCGTTGCGGACGTTTCGGGTCCGGGCGCGTCGGCGGTGAGCTTTCGCGTGGAGCACGGCGCGGATGGGGTGCGCGTGTACGGTCGCGCGGGCGGGCTCCTCTCGTGGCTGTTCGGCGGACCCAGCGTGCAGATCCGCGTCTTCGTACCGCGCGAGTTCTCGGTCGACGTTCGCTCGGCCTCCGGTCCGATCCTGGTCGAGAACGTCACGGGCGAGCTGCGTGCGCGAACCGCGCAGGGTCGGCTCGAGGTGCGCGGCGCGGACGGCCCCGTGCGCATCCGCACCCGCGGTGGCGCCGTCGAGGTGACCGAGGCGCAAGGCAGTGTGGACGTGCGAGCCCACGCGGGCTCGATCGCGCTCGCCTGGATCTCGGGTCCGGTCGACGCGCGCACCTGCGACGGCGACGTGACGGCGCGACACCTGGACGGCGCGATCGATCTTCGTACCGATGCGGGCGAGATCGAGCTCCAAGACGTACGCGGAACGGTGTTGGCCCGGACCGAGTCCGGCTCGGTCTCGGCGAGCTTCCTCGGCGCGGCGGCGGGCGAGCTCGAGACGCGGCGCGGCTCGATCGAGGTGAGCGTTCCCGCGCAGCTCGGCCTGGCCCTCGATGCGCGCTCGGGGGCGGGCAGCGTCGAGGTCGCGGACGGGCTGGCGATCCAGGGCAAGCGCAGTCCGGAGCGCGTGACCGGAACGCTGAACGGCGGCGGTGGGACGCTGCGCGTCTACACCGCGCGGGGAACCGTGCGCGTGGCGCCGCGCTGATGGAGGACGGACGATGAGGCACGGAGGCGCGCGGCTCGGCTGCGCGGTCGCGATCGCGATTCTCGCGCGTCCCGCGCCCGCCGGCGCGGAGGAGTATCGCCATACCGTGGCGGTGAAGCCCGGCGGCACGCTCGCGGTCGATCTGCCCACCGGCGCGATCGAGATCGAGACGCACGACGAGGCGACCGTCGAGGTCGAGGCCCGCTCCGCCGGCTGGGGCGGCGGGCTGACGTTCATGCTCAGCAGCGACGGCGCGAACGCGCGGCTCGAGGCTACGCGAAGCGGCTGGCTCGTCGGAGGCGAGTCCCGCGCACGCCTGCGCGTGCCCGAGACGTTCTCGCTCGAGCTCGAGACGCGCGGCGGTCCGATCGAGATCGAGGCCGTGGACGGAAGCGTGCGCGCGAAGACGAGCGGCGGCCGGATCGAGCTCGAGGGCGCGCGCGGTCGCGTCGAGCTGTCGACCTCGGGCGGTCCGGTCCGTGTGGAGGACGTGGAGGGAGACACCGTTCTGCGTACATCCGGCGGCGACATCAGGGCGAGCGACGTGGACGGCTCGATCGACGCGGAGACGTCGGGTGGCTCCATCCGCATCCAGGACGTCGACGGACCGGTGAGCGCGCGCACCAGCGGCGGTGGAATCAGCGTGCAGTTCGAGGGTGCGCCCGCCGGCGAGCTTCGCACCTCGGGCGGCGGCATCGAGGTGGAGCTTCCCGAGGGCAGCGACCTGGAGCTCGACGCCCGCACGAGCGGCGGCCGGATCCGGATCGACGCGGAGCTCGGAGTCCGCGGCGAGATCGACGCGTCGCACGTGAAAGGGCGCCTCGGCCAGGGGGGCCCGTCGCTTCTCCTGGAGACGTCCGGCGGGAACATCCGCGTGCGCGAGCGCTAGCCGAGGTCCCGGTGCGTTTGACCCGAGCGCGCGGCGGCGGAGACAATCGCCCGGCGAGCGTGGCTCGCATTCGAGGGAGACCCGCATGGCCGAGACGGTTCCGCCGGACATCCTGACCCTGCACGCGCGGAACACGCCGGCGAAGACGGCCGTGATCCACGATCGTCCCGACGGAGGGGTCGTGCGCTGGAGCTTCGCGGAGCTCGACGCGCAGGCGAACCGGCTCGCGAACGCGCTGACCAAGCTCGGCCTTTCGCGCGGCGAGAAGCTCGTCTGGTGCGGCCAGAACTCGCCGGGGATCGTGCGGATCATCCACGCGGCGCGAAAGGTCGGCGCCGTGGCCGTGCCGCTCAACTACCGGCTCACGTCGGAAGAGGCCCAGTACGTGGTCGACAACTCCGACGCGGTGATGGCGTACGTCGACGCCGAGTACGCGCCGCTGTTCGCGAAGATCCGTCCGGGAATTCCGAAGGTGCGCGAGGTCCTCGTCTTCGACGGCCGCGCCGAGGCGCACCAGCGCGACGCGGACGCGCTGCTCGCGCACGCGAGTGCCGACCCGCCGCCCGCATCCGCGTCGAGCGAGGTCGCGCAGACCATGATCTACACCTCGGGGACGACGGGGAAGCCCAAGGGCGCGGTTCGCGGCGCGGGCAATGCCGCGCAGTCGGCGGCCATGCTGCAGCTGATCGGCTACACGCCCGACGACGTCTATCTGACGACGGGACCGCTCTACCACTCGGGGCCCGGCGGATTCATGAGCATCGCGCACGCGCTCGGCAACACGGTCGTCGTGCAGAAGAAGTTCGACGCCGAGGACTGGCTGCGGCTCGTACAGACCCACCGCGTGACGACGACGTTCTCGGCGCCGACGCCCGTCCGGCTGATCTGCAACCTGCCGAAGGAGGTCAAGGCCAGGTACGACCGCAGCTCGATGCGTCGCTTCATCGCCAACGCAGCGCCGTGGTCGTTTGCCCTGAAGCAGCTGTACCTCGCCGACTTCCCGGGCGACTCGCTCTTCGAGGTGTACGGCTCGACCGAGCTCGGGGTGAACACGATCCTCCGGCCCGAGGACCAGCTGCGCAAGCCGGGGTCGTGCGGGAAGCCCGCGCCCATGGTCGAGATCGTGCTGTTCGACGAAGAGGGCAAGCGTGTGACACAGCCGCGTGTGCCCGGCGAGCTCGCGGTGCGCAGCCCGAGCGTCTTCGCCACGTACCACAAGGCGCAGGAGAAGTTCGAAGAAGACAAGCGCGGCGACTTCCACACCGTCGGGGACGTGGCCTACTTCGACGAAGAGGGCTTCTACTACATCTGCGATCGCAAGAAGGACATGATCATCTCGGGCGGCGTGAACATCTACCCCGCCGAGATCGAGTCCGTTCTCGACGAGCACCCCGGCGTGCTCGACGTGGCCGTGATCGGAGTGCCGAGCGACGAGTGGGGCGAGAGCGTGCACGCGGTGATCGTTCCGATGCCCGGAAAGGCGCTGACCGAGGCCGACATCCTCGCCTACGGGCGGGATCACCTCGCCGGCTACAAGATTCCCCGCTCCGTCACCTTCGCCGAGGAGATCCCGCGCAACGCGTCGGGCAAGATCCTGAAGAAGGTGCTGCGCGAGCCGTTCTGGGCGGGGCGGACGTCGAAGGTCTAGGGATTCGATCCGCTCGCTCGAGCGGCGGGGTGCGTTTGTTCGATCTGTCGGGACACGTTGCGCTGATCACGGGCGGAAACAGCGGGATCGGCCTCGGGATGGCGCGCGGAATCGCGAAGGCGGGCGGGGCGGTCGCGATCTGGGGACGGAACGCGGAGAAGAGCCGCGCAGCGCTCGCGGAGCTCCGCGCGCTCGGCGCGCAGGCCGAGGCGTTCTCGTGCGACGTGGGCCGGGAGGTCGAGATCGTGCGCGCGATGGGCGAGACGCTCGCGCGCTTCGGCCGCGTCGACTCCTGCTTCGCGAACGCCGGCATGGGCGTCCCCAGGCCGTTCGTCGAGATGAGCCTGGCGGACTGGAACGCCGTGATCGACGTGAACCTGACGGGGGTCTTCCTGTGCTTCCGCGAGGCCGCGAAGCACATGGTCGCGCGCGGCGGCGGCGGAAAGCTCGTGGCCACGTCGTCGATCGGCGCGCTGCACGGAATGCCGCGTCAGCCGAACTACGCGGCCACCAAGGCCGGCGTGATCGCCATGGTGCGCTCGCTCGCGGTCGAGCTCGGAAAGCACGACATCCAGGCCAACGCGATCCTGCCCGGCTGGATCGAGACCGAGATGACGGCTCCGGCGATGCGCTGGCGGAAGCTCCACGACACGATCGTCTCGCGCACGCCCGCGGGCCGCTGGGGACAGGCGGACGAGTTCGAGGGAATCGCCGTGTACCTCGCCGCGCGCGAGTCCCGCTTCCACACGGGCGACGTGCTGCGCGTCGACGGTGGCTACGCGGTCTTCTGAGTCGCTGCGTCGAACGCCCGCACGACCTCGGCCGGTGCCTGCACCAGCTCGATCAGCACGCCCTCGCCCGAGGCCGGCGCCTCGGGGCTGCCTTTCGGATGGATGAAGCAGACGTCGAAGCCCGCCGCACCCTTGCGGATCCCGCCCGGAGTGAAGCGCATGCCCTGCTTCGTGAGCCAGGCGACGGCCGCGTGCAGATCGTCGACCCACAGCCCGACGTGGTTCAGCGCGGGATCGTGCACGCGCGGGCGCTTCTCGGGATCGAGCGGCTGCATCAGATCGACCTCGACGGCGAACGCGCCCGCGCCGGCGCGGAGGATGTCCTCGTCGACGTTCTCGGACTCGCTCTTGTAGGTACCGGAGGGCGTCAGGCCGAGCAGGTCGACCCAGAGCCGCCGCAGCGCCGCCTTGTCGGTGGAGCCGACGGCGATCTGCTGGAGTCCGAGCACGCGGAACGGACGGGATGTGGACACGTGCGATCTCCTTCGCTCAGAGGGTCGCCATGCTAGCCGCTGGATCTGCTTTTTTCGCGGCGCGCACGCGCGCCGCGGCCTCGCGCAGGAGCGCTTCCGTCTCGTCCCAGCCCAGGCACGCGTCGGTGAGCGACACGCCGTAAGCCAGAGGCTCGCCCGCGTGCATCGCTTGTCGCCCCGGCTCCAGATGGCTCTCGAGCAGCACGCCGAGGATCGGCGAGCGCGTGCCCTCGAGCTGGTCCAGCACGTCGCGCAGGACGGCGCCCTGTCGGCGGGGATCCTTCCCCGAGTTCGCGTGAGAGCAGTCGATCAGCACCGGGCGCGCGAGCCCGAGCATGGCGGTCAGCTCGGCTGCGCGCGCGACGTCGCGCGCGGCGAAGTTCGGGCCGCGTTCGCCGCCGCGAAGCACGAGGTGCGCGTCGGGGTTTCCGCGCGTCTCGACGCGGCGGAAGCCGCCGTCCGGGCCGATTCCGAGATGGCGGTGCGGGCTCCGCGCGGCGAGCATCGCGTCGCGTGCGGGCGCGAGCTCACCCGAAGTCGGGTTCTTGAACGCGACCGGCATCGGCAGGCCGCTGGCCATTTCGCGGTGGATCTGACTCTCGCAGGTGCGCGCGCCGATCCCGACCCAGGAGAGCAGGTCGCCGACGTAGTGCCGCGTGATCGGGTCGAGCAGCTCGCTCGCACACGGCAGGTCGAGCTCGGCGATTCCGAGCAGGATCGCGCGCGCGCGTTCGAGTCCGAGTCCGATCTCGCACGACCCGTCGAGTCGCGGGTCGTTGATCAGCCCTTTCCAGCCGAGAGCGGTGCGCGGCTTCTCGAAGTAGGCGCGCATGGCGATGATCAGCGCATCGTCGAGCTGCGCGGCGAGCCGCGCGAGGCGCCCGGCGTATTCGAGCGCGGCGTCTGCATCGTGGATCGAGCACGGACCGACGATCGCGACCAGGCGCGCGTCGCGGCCGTGAAGGGCCGCGCGCAACGCGTCGCGGCCGCGGTCCACGCTCGCGGACGCCGCGCCAGAGAGCGGCAGTCGCGCGCAGAGCGCGGCGGGCGAGGGCAGTTCCGACTCGGTCGTCTCGGTCGAATGCGTCATCGTGTCTCCGGAAAGCAGGTCGTGCGCGCAAAAACAAAAAGCCCCGAGAGGGGCCTCCCGGGGCTCGCAGCGACTGGTTTTGGCTTGCGCCTTACGCGCTCACGTCTCCCGCCGCGGCCCCGTCGGCCCGCCAGCTGAAAAAGTAGGCGTAGAAGAAACGTGCACGGCTCACGGTTCTCTTTTTACCGCAGGCCGCCCGCGCGCGTCAACGCGTTAGACTTCGCCCGTGGAGCCCCGCCGCAGCGACACCCCGATGATGCGCCAGTACCGCGAGCTGAAGGAGCAGGCGGGCGACGCGCTGCTCTTCTTCCGCATGGGCGACTTCTACGAGCTCTTCGAGGCGGACGCCGAGCGGGCCGCGGCGCTGCTCGATCTGGTCCTGACCTCGCGCGAGAAGGACACGTCCGCCGCGGTGCCGATGTGCGGTGTGCCTTTTCACGCGGTCGAGGGCTACGTGCGCCGTTGCCTGGCTGCGGGGCTCTCCGTGGCGATCGCGGAGCAGACCGAGGATCCCCGCCAGGCGAAGGGCCTCGTGCGGCGTGCGATCGTCGAGATCGTCACGCCGGGCCTGGTCGCGAACGCCGACCGGCTCGAGGGCGCGAGTGCGAACTACCTGGCGGCGGCGCTCAGCGATGGCGGGCTACACGGACTTGCGTATCTCGATCTTTCGACCGGAGAGTTCGCGGCGACCGAGAGCGACCGCCGCGAGGTGTTCGAAGCCGAGCTCGACCGGATATCCCCGCGCGAGCTCGTCGCCCGCGACGCCGAGAAGGACCTGCCCGCGAGGCTCGTGCTGCGACGCGCGCCGGATGCGGACTTCGATCCGCGCGGAGTCGCGGCGCGCGTCGGCCGGCTTCCGCACGGCCTCGAGTCGCACGAGACGGGCGCCGCGGCGCGCGCCGCCGCTGCGCTGGTCGCGACCGTGGCCCGTCTGCAGCCGGCCGCACTGGAGCAGCTGGGCGAGCTCCGACGTTACCGGGCCAGCGAGTTCCTGTTGCTCGATCGCGCGACGCGCCGGCACCTGGAGCTGTTCGAGAACACGCACGACGGGGGACGCGCGGGCACGCTGATTGCGGCGCTCGATCAGACGCGTTCGCCGCTCGGAAGGCGCCGGCTCGCGACGTGGCTCGGCGAGCCGCTGCTCGATCCCGAGGGGATTCGCGCGCGGCAGGACCGGGTCGCGGGCTGGCTCGAGCCCGACTCGCGGCGCGAGCAGCTGCGCGAGGCGCTGCGCGGCGTCGGGGACGTGGAGCGCGCGCAGTCGCGCGCGACCTTGCCGACCGGCGGACCGCGCGAGCTCGCGCAGCTCCGCGCGTGCCTGCGCGGCGTCGCGCGCGTGGCCGAGGTCACCCCTCTCGCCGATCCGCTTCGCGACGTGTGTGCGGAGCTCGAGCGCGTTCTCGTCGACGACCCGCCCCCGGCGCCGCGCGGCGAGCCGCACGTGGGCTACGTGCGCGACGGCGTCGACGGCGAGCTCGACGAGATCCGGCGCGCGTCGGCGGAGGGCGAGTCGTACTTCGCGGGGCTCGAGGCGCGCGAGCGCACGCGGACGGGCATCGCCGCGCTCAAGGTCCGCTACAACCGTGTCTTCGGCTGGTCGATCGAAGTCACGAAGGCTCGTCTCGGTCTCGTTCCGCCCGAGTACCGGCGCAAGCAGACGACCGTCGGCGGCGAGCGCTACACGACCGACGAGCTCGAGCGCTGGGAGGGCGTCACGCTGCGCGCGCGGGAGACGGCTGCGGCCGCGGAGGCGCGCGTGCTCGGGGAGCTTCGCGCGCGGCTCCGGGCCGAGGGGGATCGCGTGCGGCGCTCTGCTTCGGACGTCGCCGAGCTCGACGTCGCGCAGTCGCTCGCGGCGGTCGCCCGCGAGCGCGGCTGGGTGCGTCCCGCGCTCGACCGCACGCTCGCCATCGAGATCGAGGCGGGCCGACACCCGGTGGTGGAGCAGCGCACCCGCGACTTCGTGCCGAACGACGTCACGCTCGACGGCGAGGACGTGCGCTTCCTGATCCTGACCGGGCCGAACATGGCCGGGAAGTCGACCTTGCTGCGGCAGGTCGCGCTGATCACGCTGCTCGCGCAGATGGGCTCGTTCGTTCCCGCCCGACGTGCCCGGATCGGCGTGACCGACCGGATCTTCACGCGCGTGGGGGCCTCCGATTCGCTCGCGACGGGCGAGAGCACGTTCATGGTCGAGATGCGCGAGACGGCCGCGATCCTGCGCGAGGGGACCCGCCGGAGCCTGGTGCTTCTGGACGAGATCGGCCGAGGGACGTCGACTTTCGATGGACTTTCGATCGCCTGGGCCGTGGCCGAGCACCTGCACGATGCGCCGGGCTTGCGCGCGCGGGTCTTGTTCGCGACCCACTATCACGAGCTGGCGGATCTGGCCCGCACGAAGTCGGCGGTACGAAACTTCCACTTCACGTGCGCGGAGCAGGGCGGAGAGATCCTCTTCCTGAGGCGAATGGAGCCGGGAGCCGCCAGCCGAAGCTACGGAATCGATGTGGCGCGTACGGCCGGACTCCCCCCCAAGGTCATCCGACGTGCGCGGGAAGTCTTGCGCAACCTCGAAGGGGGGGAATTCGATGAACGCGGTGTGCCGCGCCTGGCGCGTGCGCCCGGTGGAGCCGGCGAGCCGGCTCAGCTCGGGCTCTTCTCTCCGGAGCCCGACCCGATCGGTCCGGCGCTGCGCGCGCTGGAGCTCGAGAACATGACGCCGCTGCAGGCGCTCGTGGAGCTCGATCGCCTCAAGCGCATGGCGGAGGATCGCTCGTGAAACGCGCTCTCGAGCTCCTCGTCGTCGTGCTGGTCGGCTTCGCGTCGCTCGGCGCCGGCGTCCGTCCCGAGGGCCTCGGAGACGTGCGCTCGATCACGGTCGAGCAGGGCGCGACACAGACGCGTGTCGTGATCGAGCTCTCGCGGGAGTCCGCGTACACGGTGAACGAGCTCGCGAACCCGCGCCGGCTCTACGTCGACATCGAAGGGGTCTGGATCGATCCGCCCGCCAGCACCGCACAGACGCTGGAGGCGGGCTCGATGCTCAAGGTCGTCCGCGGTGGACAGAACACGTTGCGGCGCTCGCGCGTCGTCTTCGAGCTGGAGCCGGGTGCGCCGAGCCCGGCGATCTCGGTGCTCGAGGATCCGTTCCGGATCGTCGCCGAGCTGCCGTCACGGAGCGCCGCCCCGACGCCGCCCGTCGCGGCCGCCCCGGAGCCCGGAGACTGGGACCAGCGCGGCGTTCGCCGGATCGTGATCGACGCGGGCCACGGCGGAAAGGACCCGGGCGCGCTCGGAGCCGCGCGGCTGCGCGAGGCGGCCGTCGTGCTGGCCATCTCGCGCGAGCTGTCGCGCGAGCTCACGCGCCGCGGCTTCGAGATCGTGATGACGCGCGATCGGGACACCTTCCTGACCCTGGAGGCACGCACCGACATCGCCAACCGCCGCGATGCGGATCTGTTCCTCTCGATCCACGCCAACGCGGCGCGCAACCCGAAGCTGGCCGGCGTCGAGACGTACCTGCTCGACACGCGCTACGACCGCCAGACCGCGCGCGTCGCGGCGCGCGAGAACGGCACGACGATCGCACAGCTCTCGGAGCTGCACCGGATCCTCGCTTCGCTGAGGCTGGGCAACAACGAGCGCTACGCGGCGCGCTACGCCGAGCTCGTGCAGAGCTCGCTCGTCTCGCGGCTGCGCAAGAGCTACCCGGGCACGATCGACCTGGGCGTGAAGCGCGGCCCGTTCCTGGTGCTGTTCCAGGCCGACATGCCCGCGATCCTGGTCGAGGTGGGCTTCGTGTCGAACCCCAGCGAAGGCAAGCGGCTGGCCTCCGCCGAGTTCGCGCGGATCGCGGCCGAGGGCATCGCCAACGGCGTCTCCACCTACCGCGAGCAGCACGCGCGCCGTCTCGTCGCGAGACGCTGACGGTGCAGCCGCTCTGCGACGACTTCTTCGGCTCCGCCGCGGAGGGGCCACCGGGTCATTCGTCGCAGTACCTGAATCCGTCGGTGCGCGCGTACCTGGACGCGGTTCGCGTACACCTCCTCGGGCTTCACGACGCGGGTGCGCCCTCGCGCGCCGTGAACGAAGAGCACGCGGAGCTCGTCGACCGGCTGATCCGCAAGCTCTTCCGTCTGGCCGAAGACCGCTACTTCTACGCGTTCCCGCGCCTGAACTTCCGGCTCGCCGTGGTCGCGGTCGGTGGCTACGGACGGCGCGAGCTCTCGCTCGGGTCCGACATCGATCTCCTGTTCCTGTATCGCGGCAAGGAGAACCCGTACGTCGAGACGATCACCGAGACGATCTCCACCCGGCTCTGGGACGCGAAGCTCAGCGTGGGCGCGGCGACGCGCACGATCGGCGAGTCGCTTCGCGTCGGGCGCGAGGACCTGTCGACGCTCACGTCGTATCTGGACGGCCGTTTCCTGATCGGCGACCCGGCGCTCTTCGCGGAGCTCGACCGCGACGTCCGCGCGCACCTGCGCGAGCACGGCGACGTCTTCATCGCGGCCAAGCTGGCGGAGCAGGCGAAGCGGCACGAGAGCTTCGGGGAATCGCTGTACCTGCTCCAGCCGAACCTGAAGGAGAGCGTGGGCGGCTTGCGCGACTACCACACGGCGCTGTGGGTCGCGCGCGCGACGATCTGGGAGGTGCGCCGCGCGGAGCACCTGCGCGTGCAGGGCTTCATCGACGCGGACGAGGAGAAGCAGCTTCTCGACGCGCTCGACTTCATGTGGCGCGTCCGGAACCAGCTGCACCGGAAGGGTCGCAAGGACGACCGACTTCACTACGAGGCGCAGGAGCAGCTCGCCGAGTACTTCGGCTTCCGCGAGAGCGAGGCCGTGCGCGGCGTGGAGCGGCTGATGCGCACGTACTACCTGCACGCGCGCGCGATCCAGCGCATCTCGCGGCGCGTGATCGATCACGCACGGCAGGTGCGCGCGGCGCGGCTGCCGTCGGGGCGACACATGCCCGATCCCGTCGCCGAGGGCTTCGCGATCACGGCGGGGCGGCTCGAGATTCCCGCGGCCTCGCTCATCGACGAGCGGCCGATGCGCCTGCTCGCCGCGTTTGCCGTGGCGCAGCACCACGACGTCGAGCTCTCCGGGCGCGCGCAACGACTGATCCGGCAGAAGCTCGCCCTCGTCGACGACCGCTTCCGCGCCGACCCCGAGGCCAGCGCGCTGTTCCGCCAGATCCTTTCCTCGCCCACGCGCGTCTACCGAACGCTGCAGACGATGGACGAGGTCGGCCTCCTCGGCGCGTACATCCCGGAATTCGCGCACCTCGTCGGGATGTGGCAGCAGGACATGTACCACACCTACACCGTGGACATTCACTCGCTGTTCCTCGTCGAGCAGCTCCGTCGCATCCAGCGCGGCCGCTACCGGAAGGAGCTGCCGCTCGCGACCGAGCTGATGCGCGAGGAACGAAATCCGGTGTGGCTCTACCTGGGCTGCATCCTGCACGACATCGGCAAGGGACACGGCGGCGGACACTCCGGCAAGGGCGCGGCGATGATTCCGGCGATCGCCGAGCGACTGGGCATTCGGGAGGAGGACGCCGAGACGGTGAAGTTCCTCGTCATGCACCATCTGACGATGAGCGCGATGGCCGAGCAGCGCGACGTGAACGATCCCCGCCTGATCCTGCGCCTCGCCAAGCTCTGCGGCTCGCGGCTCTTCCTGCGTCTCCTGTATTTGATCACCGTCGCCGACATCCGCAGCGTCTCGCCCGTCGCGTGGACGACGTGGAAGGCGGGGCTGCTCGAGCAGCTGTACCGCAACGCCGCGGAGTGGCTCGAGGCGGGCGAGGAGGCCGAGGCCGCACCGCAGTTCTTCTTGGACCGCGCGATGAACCAGGCGACGTCGACCTCCGCGCGCGCCGTCGAGATGCTCGCCCAGCTCGGCGTCGGAAAGCCCGAGGCGGAGGCGCTGCTCGAGCAGATGCCGCGGCGCTACCTGCTCGAGAACGAGCCCGAGGAGATCGCGGCGCACCTGCGCGCGACGCTCTCGTTCCTCGAAACCGGCGCCGTCGCGCGCGTCGAGCCGTTCCGCGCCGCCGCGCCGAGCGCGCCGTCGTGGGGCCTGGTCGTGCTCGCGCGCGATCGCACCGGCTTGTTCGCCACGGTCGCGGGCGTGCTCTCGGGCTGCGGTCACAACATCCTCGCCGCTTCCGCCTACACCACGCGCGACGGCATCGCGGTCGATCTGTTCCACGTCGATCCGATCGCCGGCGGACCGGACGAGCAGGAGCTCGAGCGCGAGCGGATCGAGAAGCGACTCGCCGCCGTGCTCGAAGGCACGGCCCGGATTCCCGCGCCGCCGCGGCCGCGCACGCCGCTCCCGCGCGCCCTGCGCGTGCAGCCGCCGAGCGCACGCGTGGAGAACGACGAGTCCGACTTCTACACGATCATCGACGTCGAGGCGATGGACCGGCCCGGGCTCCTGCACGACATCGCCACGGCGCTCTCGTCGCTCGGGCTCTCGATCGTGGCGGTGCGCGCGTCCACGCGCGCGAGCCGCGCTACAGACGCCTTCTACGTGACGACGGCCGACGATCTGAAGATCGTCGACGAGACGCGGCAGCGCGAGGTCGAACGCGAGATCCTGCGCGCCATCGGCCAGGGCGCCGAGTGAAGCTCGACGCGGCGATCGACGCGTTCCTCGCGCACCTCGCCGTCGAACGCGGCCTGTCGCCGGCGACGATCGAGGCCTACGGCCGTGATCTCGCGTCGCTCGCCGCGACGCTCGGCGACGTCGACGCCGGACGGATCGACGCCGCCGCGCTGCGCAGCCACATCGAGCGCCAGACCGCGCGCGGTCTCTCCGGATCGACGCGCGCTCGCTCCCTATCGGCGATCTCGCGGCTGCTCGCATGGCTGCGCGCGGAGCGCCTGCTCGCGCAGGATCCGCTCGCGGACCTCGAACGTCCCAAGCGCAAGCGCAAGATCCCCCAGGTGCTCTCGGCGGAGGAGGTCCTCGCGCTCCTGCACGCGCCCGATGCGAGCGACGTGGGTGTCCGCGACCGCGCGATCCTCGAGCTGATGTACGCGGCGGGAGTGCGCGTCTCGGAGGCGACGACGCTGCGGCTCAGCGACCTGCACCTCGAGTCGCGCAGTCTGACCGTCTTCGGCAAGGGCCGGCGCCAGCGGCTCGCGCTCGTCGGCGAGCCCGCGGTGGAGGCGATCGAGCGCTACCTCGGGGAGGTCCGGCCGCGCTGGGTCCGCAACGCGGACGTGGTGGAGGTCTTCGTCACCTCGCGCGGCGCGGGCATGACCCGTCAGGCGGTCTGGTACCGGCTTCGCGCGTACGGCCTCGCGCTCGGCATCGCGCACAAGCTGACGCCACACGTGCTGCGCCACTCGTTCGCGACCCACCTGCTCGAGGGCGGCGCCGACCTGCGCATCGTCCAGGAAATGCTCGGCCACGCCGACATCGGTACTACCGAGATCTACACCCACGTGAGTCGCGCCCGCCTGCACGACCTCGTGAACGCGCGCCATCCACGCGGTGACGCCGGTCCTGGCCCGGTCCGGCGTGATGGGATAGTCTCGCGCTCGTCGTAGGGGGTGCGACGATCGAAGCCATGGAGACAGCTGCGAGCCGGGAAGAGGCCGCCGTCGGCAGGCACTCCTGCGCGGTCAAGCTGCCTGCCTTCGAGGGTCCGCTCGACCTTCTCCTGCATCTGATCCGCGCGAACGAAGTCGACATCGCGGACATCCCGATCGCGGTCATCTCGGAGCAGTACCTCGCGTACCTCGAGCTGATGCGCATGCTCGACATCGACGTGGCCGCCGACTACCTGCTGATGGCCGCGACGCTCGCGCACATCAAGTCGCGGATGCTCCTGCCTCCCGACCCCGACATCCTCGCCGACGACGAGGCCGGTGACCCGCGCGCCGAGCTCGCGCGCCGCCTGGCCGAGTACGCAGTGTTCAAGGACGCGGCAGACGCCCTGGCCCGACGTCCGCTTCTCAATCGCGACGTCTTCTCCGCGCAGGTCGACGGCTCGACGCTGCCCGAGAAGGAGGGCGTGCTCACCGTCAGCCTTTTCGGCCTGCTCGAGGCGATGCAACGCGTGCTCGCGCGCATTCCTCCCGCGCAGGCGCGGCACACCGTCTCGCGCGCCCGCATCACGCTGCAGCAGGCCATGATCGAGGTCATGGACCGGCTGCGCGCGGCGGAAGGCGCGACGGTGCTGTTCGAGGATCTGCTCGCGGGAGCGGAGCTGACGCGGCAGCGCATCGTGCTCGCATTCCTGTCGATCCTCGAGCTCGCGAAGATCCAAGCGCTGTTGATCTTCCAGAGCG
>CAZMKX010000017.1:0-16780 GCA_964566375.1 uncultured Myxococcales bacterium | reverse complement strand
GACGGCGCGAAGTGGCGCCGCGTCGTGCCCTCGCCGCAGCCGAAACGGATCTTCGAGATCCGCCCGATCCGCTGGCTGCTCGAGCGCAAGACGGTCGTGATCTGCGCCGGGGGCGGCGGCATCCCGACGATGTACGAGCCGGGCGCCCAGCGGAAGCTGATCGGCGTCGAGGCCGTCGTCGACAAGGACGCCTGCTCGGAGCTGCTCGCGCGCGAGGTCGGCGCGGATCTCTTCATCATGGCGACGGATACCGAGGCCGTGTTCCTCGACTGGGGCACGCCCAGGCAGCGCGGAATCCACCGCGCGAGCCCGGCGGAGCTTCGCAAGCACACGTTCCCCGCGGGCTCGATGGGACCGAAGGTCGAGGCCGCCTGTCAGTTCGCCGAGACGACCGGGAAGACGGCGGCCATCGGTGCGCTCGCCGACATCTCCGCGATCGTGCGCGGCGACAAAGGCACGCTCGTCTCGCCGCGCTTCACCGGAGTCACTCACCATCCCCCTGCCTGAGGACGGAGCGCCGTTCTCGAGGCTGGTCCGACACCCACGGCGCGCTCTGCGGCGCCAGGAGCTCAAACCTTGGATGCCCCCACCATCCCCATCCCGTTTCCCAAGCTGCTCAAGATCGTCGCGATCGTCGACGCCGGGAATCCGCAGATCCGCGAGCTCCTGGAGCGGATCTCGGCGGAGGGCTACCAGGTCGAGATCTCCGACCGCTTCGACCGCGACGTGACCGAGGACGCGGACGTCGGCGCCTACATCGCGCTGATCGACGGCGAGCGGCTCGCGCACGCGCGCGACCTCGGGATCCGCGTTCGCGAAGCCGGATTCCAGACTCCGCTCTGGGCGCTCGCGGATTCGCACCGGATCTCCGACCTCTCGACGTACGAGATGGTCGGTGAGATACAAGGGTACATCTATCTCGGTCAGCAGACCCCCGGCTACTACGCGAAGCAGGTGATCGCCAGCCTGATCGACTACGGCACCAGTCTCCTTCCGCCGTTCTTCGGCGGTCTCATGGCCTACGACGGCGAGGCGAACGTCGCCTTCGCGTGTCCCGGCCATCAGGGCGGACAGTTCTACCGGAAGTCGCCGGCCGGCCAGCTCTTCTTCAAGCACTTCGGCGAGGGCATCTTCCGCAACGACCTGTGCAACGCCGACGTGGACCTCGGCGACCTGCTCATCCACGAGGGCGCGGCGCTGCGCGCCCAGAAGCACGCCGCTCGGGTCTTCGGCGCGGACAAGACCTACTTCGTGCTGAACGGGACGAGCACGTCCAACAAGGTCGTGACGGGCGCGCTCCTTCGCCCGGGCGACCTCGTGCTCTTCGACCGAAACAACCACAAGTCCATCCACCAGGGCGCGCTCGTCCAAGCCGGCGCGATCCCGATCTATCTCCCGACCGCGCGCAACGCGTTCGGCATGGTCGGCGCGGTCGACTGGGACGCCTGGGACGAGACCTCGCTGCGCGCGCAGATCCGCGCGAACCCGCGCGTCACCGACCCGCAGCGACACGCGGCCGCTCGCCCGTTCCGGCTCGCGTGCATCCAGCTCGCGACCTACGACGGCACCGTCTACAACGCGCGCAAGGTGCTCGAGCGGATCGGTCCCTTGTGCGACTACGTGCTCTGGGACGAGGCGTGGATCGGCTACAACGCGTTCCATCCGCTCTTCGCGGACCACAGCCCGATGCGGCTCCAGAATCTCGGACCCGACATGCCCGGGTTGTTCTCGACGCAGTCGGTGCACAAGCAGGGCGCGGGCTTCTCGCAGGCGTCGCAGATCCACAAGCGCGATGCGCACATCCACGGCCAGCGGCGCTACGTCGAGCACAAGCGCTTCAACGAGTCGTACTTGATCCACGCCTCGACGTCGCCGTTCTACCCGCTGTTCGCGTCGCTCGACGTGAATGCGCGGGTGCACGCGGGGAAGGGCGGCGAGATGCTCTGGGACCGCTGCATCGAGCTCGGCATCGAGACGCGCAAGAAGCTGCGCGAGATCGCGCGCCACCACGAGCGCGTCGGAAAGGGCGAGCGCGAGCGCTGGTTCTTCGATCCGTTCGTGCCCGACGTGGTCACGATCCGCGGCTCGCGCTTCACGGCCGACGTCGCCGACGTCCGCTGGGAGGATCTGCCCACCGACGTGATCAAGCGCGAGCAGCAGTGCTGGAACTTCCACCCCGAGAGCCGCTGGCACGGCTACTCGGGCTACGCCGACGGCTACGCGATGGTCGACCCCAACAAGCTGACGCTGCTGACTCCGGGAATCGATCGCCGGACCGGTCAGTATCTCGACTTCGGCGTGCCGGCGACGGTCGTGGCCAACTACCTTCGCGAGCAGCGGGTCGTGCCCGAGAAGTGCGACCTGAACAGCCTGCTCTTCCTGATGACGCCCGCGGAGGACGAGAGCAAGCTCAACACCCTGATCGCGAAGCTCGTGAAGTTCAAGAACCTGTGGGATCGCGACGCTTCGCTCGCCGAGACGCTTCCGACCCTGTGCGCCGCGCACCGCGAGCGCTATGCGGGCTACGGCCTGCGGCAGGTCTGCGACGAGATGCACGCCTTCTATCGCAAGGCAGACATCAAGAACCTGCAGCGCCTCTGCTTCCGCGCCGCGAGCTTCCCGGAGCAGGCGATCAGCGCGCAGGATGCGTATCGCGCGCTGGTCGGGAACGACGTGGACTACGTGCCGCTCACGCGCGTGAAGGGCCGGATCGCGGCGACGCTTGCGCTGATCTACCCGCCCGGAATCGGCGTGATCGTTCCCGGCGAGCGCTGGGACGGCCGCGCGCAGCCCATGCTCGACTACTTCCTCGCCTTCGAGGAATCCTTCAATCGCTTCCCCGGCTTCAACTACGAGGTGCAGGGGGTCTTCCAGGAACGGATCGACGGACGGATCCAGTTCTTCACGTACGTCGTTCGCGAGTGACGGGCCCCGAGGCTCAGCCCGCGAGCAGCTCCCGGATGCGCGCGCTCCCGGCCGCTGCGCGTCCGAGCTCGCGGAAGCTCGCGAGGTCCTCCGGCGGCTCGCCGAGCCCGCAGCGCTCACCGTCGCTCGCGGACGGCGCCCAGATCCGACGCGTTTCGAGCTCGTAGACGCCGTACACCGCGGCGAGCTCGTCGCGGGCGTGAAGGCGCTCGAGCTCTTTGCGGATCGCGAACGCGCCCATGGCCGCGTTGAAGAGAACGGTGAGCTCGGCGAGGGCCGCGCGGAAGCCGTCGCGCTTCTCGACTTCCGGCCCGTACACGGTTGCGAGCACCCGCGCGGCGATGAGCACGATGGCGAGCAGGCCGTCGACGATTCCGCGCAGGTCGTGGCGGTCCGCCAGCTCGAGATATCCGCCGGGACGCAGAAATGTGTCGACCGCCGCGCCGATCGCTCCGCATCGGCTGTGTCCGAGCACGACGATCAGCTTCAAGCTCTCGCTCAGGTTCTCGACCGCGTAGCGCAGGCTGCCGAGGATGTCGGGCCCGAGCACGTTTCCCGCGACCCGCACCACGAACAGGTCGTTGGGGCCCTCGTGGAAGACGAGCTCGATCGGCACGCGCGCGTCCGCGCAGCCGAGAACCGCGGCGAACGGGCGCTGCAGCGGCGCCCCGCCGCCGGAATTCACGCCGAGCTCGCGCGGGTCGATGTGGACGACGTGCTGCGCGACGCGTTCCGCGCCGCTGTCGAGCCGGTCGATGAGCGTGGCGAACTCGACGTTTCCGCCCTCGAGTCGCGCGCGCGCAGCGAGCGGCGTCTCCGGCCGCGGGCGCAGCTCCACGGCATCGTAGCGGTAGACGATCTCGACGATTCGCACGCGCGATGCGCTACGCGAAGTCGGGCGAGAAGCGGATGTTCTCCTTCTCGAGACCGTCCAGGACCACCTGCAGCCCGCCGGTCTTGATCATCCACTCGAGCCGGTAGTCGCGGTACTCGCGCTTGAAGAGGCCCTGCGCGATCAGATCCGGCAGGGCGTAGAGCGCGTCGCGCGACGCGGTGGCTTCCGCAGCCGTCTGCGCGACGGCGGGCCGCGCATTCGCGCGCGCCGCCCACGCCGCGAGCGCCGAGCCCGGCGCGGGCGCGAGCCCGAACCCGGCCGAGCCGTTGATGTACGGGATGACCGAGAGGTCGGCGCGCCCGAACGAAGTCCCGCCGAACCATTCGGCGTCGCCCAGCTCGCGCGTCAGCCAGCCCCACCAGCTGGCGGCTTGGCGAGCGGCGTTCGCGTTGATCTCATCGGCGAGCGCGCCCGTCGCGCGCTTCATGAACTCGATCTCGCCCAGGCCCCAGTTGATCGCCTCGTAGTGCGTGTCCATCGCGTCCTCGATCATGCGCGCGCGCGCACGCGCGGCGGGGTCGCTCGGCAGGAGGGCCGGCGCCGGCCACTTCTCGTCGATGTACTCGAGAATGATCGTGGAGTCGAAGATCCGCGCGTCGCCGTCGACCAGCGCGGGCACCTCGGCGCGCGGCGACGCGCGCTTGAACTCGTCCGCGTAGCCCGTGCCGGCGCCGAGGCCCATCGGCAGGCGCATCTCGCAGGCCACGCCCTTCTCGCGCAACGCGATCTTGACCTTCTGTGCGTACGGCGAGAGCGGGTGCTCGAAGAGAATCATCGCGGATTCCTCGCTGGGTCGGTGTCGTTAAGGGCTGCATCCTCGCGCCGCCGGCGTCGCCGCGCAACGCCCGCAGAGCCCGCTCCCTCGAAATTCCCCCTTGACGGATCGCGCCGTGGCGGGAAATGATTCTGACCATGGTCATTATTGACTTCGGTCACCGCTGATGCCGCCCCGGGTCCGCCGCGTCGCCGTTGCGCCCGCGGCCAAGGCCGTGCCGGAGCCCGGCCGCCGCGAGCGACGCAAGCTCGAGAAGCTCGACCGGATCCGAGAAGCCGCACGTGGGCTCTTCGCGCGACAGGGCTTCGAGGCCACCACGACCAAGCAGATCGCGGCCGCGGCCGACATCGGCTCGGGAACGCTGTTCCTCTACGCGCCGACGAAGGAAGACCTGCTGGTGCTGATCTTCCAGGAGGACGTCGGACGCGCGGTCGACGCGGCGTTCGAGTCGGTTCCTGCGAAGCCCCTTCTCGACCAGGTGATGCACGTCTTCGACGCGATCACCGCGCACCACGCGGCCGATCCGGCGCTGGCCCGCATCTTCGTGAAGGAGCTTCCCTTCGTCGATGACAGCCGCCACGGCGTGGCGCAGTTCATGAGCCAGATGAAGGTGCGGCTCTCGAAGCTGATCCAGCAGGCGAAGGCGAAGGGTGAGATCGAGCCCGACGTGCCCGAGTCGCTGCTCGCGCAGAGCCTGTTCGGCACCTACTTCCGCCATCTCACGGTCTGGCTGGGCGGACGCAGCTCGGCGCTGGAGCGGGGAGACGCGCGCGTGCGCGATGCGCTGGACCTTCAACTCCGCGGTCTGCGCACGAAGCACGCGGCGAAGCGATCGAAGAGGAGGTGAGTCGATGAGCACGCGAACCGGAAAGCAGTATCTCGAGGGGCTGCGCGACGAACGCGCCGTCTGGCTCGGCGGCAAGCGCGTCGATGTGCTGACGGAGCCCGCCCTGGCCGGCTCGCTCTCCGGGATGGCCGGCTACTTCGACTGGCAGCTCGAGCACGCGGCGGATTGCCTGGTCCCCGACGCGGAGACCGGCGCGCTGATGAGCGCGAGCCTGATCGTTCCGCGAACGCCGCAGGACCTCGCCCGTCGCCACGCCTGCTTCGATCGGCTGGCGCGCTACTCGGCAGGCATGCTCGGCCGGACGCCCGACTACGTGAATGTGACGCTCGCCGGCTTCGTCGCGCGCTCGGACATCCTGTCGCAGAACGGCGACACCACGGCCGCGGAGCGGATCCGCCGCTTCCACCGCGAGGTCGTGGAGAAGGACCTGTCGCTCACGCACACGATCATCCATCCGGTCGTGGACAAGGCGGTCGGCGACTTGCAAGGCGTGAACGGCGAGCTCGCCACGCGAATCGTGCGGCGCACGGCGAACGGGATCGTGATCCGCGGTGCCAAGATCCTGGCAACGCTCGGTCCGTTCGCGGACGAGCTCTTCGTCTACCCGGGGCAGCCGCTCCCGCACGACGCCGATCCCGCGTATGCCCTCTGCTTCTCGATTCCGATGGGCACCCAGGGTCTGGTGACGCTCTGCCGGGATCACTACGGACTGGCCGGGCGTGTCGACGACCATCCGTTCTCGGCGCGCTTCGACGAGCAGGACGCCTTCATGATCTTCGACGACGTGGAGGTTCCCTGGGAGCGGGTCTTCATCGCCGGCGACGTGAAGGCGTACAACGATCTGATGCGGATGGGCTGGGCCGCCAACATCATGCAGCAGACGTCGATCCGCGCAGCCGTGAAGCTGGAGTTCGCCTATGAGCTCTGCACGCGCATGGCCCGCGCGACCAACTCGGAGGCACGCCCGGAGACCGCCCAGATGCTCGGCGAGCTCTGGACCTACGCAACGCTGACGCGCGCCGCCACGACGGCCGCGGAGGCGGGCGCGCGCGACTGGGGGAACGGCGCGTTCTTCTGCGACGACCGGCCGCTGCGGGCGGTCCGCTCGATGATGCCGTCGTGGATGGTGCGCGCGAACGACGTCATCAAGATGGTCGGCTCGCACAACCTCCTGGCGACGGCGTCGCGGGACGCGTTCGACGCTCCGGATCTCGCCCCCTTGATCGAGCGCTACATGCCGGGCGCGAAGGGAATGGGCGCGCGCGAGCGCGCGCAGCTCTTCCGCACCGCGTGGGACTTCGCGGGCTCTGCGCTCGGGGGGCGCGCGGAGCTGTACGAGCGGTTCTACCTGGCGAGCGCGGCGCGGAATCTCGCGCTGGATCACCACATCGCGCAGGCGGGAAGCGAATGGACGGAGGTGCCCGCGTTTCTGGCATCCTCCGGAATCGAGTGAGGGAACGAGCATGGCGAAAGTAGCAGGCGTCGAGATCTCGACCGACCACTTCATCGGAGGCGAACGCGTCCGCTCGGCGGCGACCTTCGCGGTGGCGTCGCCCATCGACGGCACGCACCTCGCGGACGTCAGCGCGGGTGGGGCGCGCGAGGTCGATGCGGCGGTGTCCGCGGCGCGTCACGCGTATCCAGCCTGGGCGGGCCTGGGACCCGAGGGTCGCGCGCCGATCTTGCGGCGCTTCGCGGAGGGGATCCTGGCGCGCGCGGCGGAGCTGGCCGCCGTCGAGACGGAGGACAACGGCTCGTTGCTCACCGGGAACCAGCACCGCGTGGTCCCCCGCGCGGCGCAGAACATCTCGTTCTTCGCCGAGTTCGCAACCAAGCTCGTCGGTCACACGATCGACTCGCCCGAGGTCGTGAACCACGTGAGCTACGACCCCGCCGGCGTCGCGGCGCTGATCACGCCCTGGAACGCGCCGCTGATGCTCACCACGTGGAAGGTCGGCCCCGCGCTCGCCGCCGGCGACACGGTCGTGGTGAAGCCGCCGGAGTGGGCGCCGCTCACGTGCTCGCTGCTCGCCGACGTCGCGCGCGACGCGGGTGTGCCGGCGGGTGTGCTGAACGTCGTGCAGGGAATCGGCGAGGAAGCGGGCGCCGCGCTCGTGAGTCACGGCGACGTCGATCGGATCAGCTTCACCGGCTCCACCGACACGGCGGTGCTGATCGGCCAGGCGGCGGCGCGCTCGATCACGCCGCTCGCGGCAGAGCTCGGCGGGAAGTCGCCGCTGATCGTGTGCGCGGACGCCGACCTCGACGCCGCGGCGCAGACCGTCGCGGGGCAGTATGTGAACGCCGGTCAGGTTTGCCTCGCGGGAACGCGGATCCTCGTCGAGCGCTCGATCGCGGACACCTTCCTCGAGAAGGTGCGCGCCGCGGTGCAGAAGTTCACCGTCGGCGACCCTCGGCTGCCGACGACGCGCGTCGGTCCGCTCATCACGCCCGAGCACTTCGCGCGCGTCGCGGGCTTCGTCGAGCGCGCGAAGGACGCGGGCGCGCGCGTCCTCTGGGGCGGGCACCGGCACGCGGCCGGCGCGCTCTACTTCGAGCCGACGCTCTTCGGAGACGTGAAGCCCGACGCCGAGATCGCGCAGCGCGAGGTCTTCGGGCCGGTGCTGACCTGGCAGACCTTCACGTCGGACGACGAGGCGATCGAGGTCGCGAACGGAACGCGCTACGGGCTCGCGGCGACGCTGTTCTCGCGCAACGAAGCGCGCGCGCGGCGCATCGCGTCGAGCGTCGTGGCCGGCACGGTCTGGGTGAACTGCTTCTTCGTCCGCGAGCTCGCGGCCCCGTTCGGCGGATCGCGCGACTCGGGGCTGGGCCGCGAGGGCGGCGCGTGGAGCTTCGATTTCTACTGCGACGTGAAGAACACGGCGATCCGCAAGGGATCGTTCGTCTAGCGGGCGGCCCCCGGACGCCCGAGGGAGGAAGGACATGGCAGTGACCGAGCTCGGCTACATGGGGCTCTCCGTCTCGGATCTCGACGCCTGGAAGGCGTTCGCGCGCGACATGCTCGCGCTCGAGGTCGTCGACGAGGGCGAGAAGGACCGCTGCTATCTGCGAATGGACTACTGGCATCACCGTCTGGTGTTGCACGGTGGCGGCAACGACGATCTGGCCTACCTCGGCTTCCGCGTGGCCGGTCCCGACGAGTTTCTCGACACGCAGAAGGAGCTCGCCGATGCCGGCATCGCATTCCGCGTCGCCTCGATCGAGGAGGCCGAGGAGCGCCGTGTGCTCGAGCTGCTCAAGCTCGAGGATCCCGACGGCAACCCGATCGAGATCTTCCACGGCCCGCTCGTGCAGTTCGCTCGGCCGTTCCATCCCGGTCGGGGAATGCACGGCAGGTTCGTCACCGGCGCGGGCGGGCTCGGCCACTGCATCATCCGCCAGCGCGATGCCGAGGCGGGCGTGCGCTTCTACAAGGCGCTCGGAATGCGCGGCGGCGTCGAGTACAAGTTCGGCGCGGGTGCTCGATCGCTCCAGCTCCGCTTCATGCACTGCAACCGCCGCGATCACTCGGTCGCGTGGGGTCTCGGCTCGGCCGAGAAGCGGCTGAACCACGTGATGCTCGAGGTCGACAACCTCGACGACGTGGGCCTCACGCACGACCGCGTCCGCAAGGCGAAGGTTCCCGTGCACATCCAGCTCGGCAAGCACGCGAACGACCACATGTACTCGTTCTACTTCCGCAGCCCGTCGGGCTTCATGATCGAGTACGGCTGCGGCGCGCGCGACGCGACGCACCAGTCGGAGTACTACAACGAGGATTTCTACGGACACGGTCCGGAGCAGGGCGGCTTCTGAGCCGCGGGGAGCGCACGATGACGAAGCTCAGTGGTTGGACTCTTCCTCAGACGCCGAGTGGCCGCTCGGCGACCGTGCCGCCGCCGCCTTGGCACTACTCGGGCGAGGTGATCGCGGTGGACTTCGAGGCCGATCCCGCCCGCGTCGCGGAGCTCGTTCCGCCGGGCTTCACACCGAACGGTGACGGCGGCTGCACGATCTTCTTCTGTGACTGGGCCTCCGCGGCGGAGCGCGATCCGCGCATCAGGAACGATCCCGCCAAGGGCCAGTACAAGGAGGCGTACGTCGTCCTGCACGGTCGCTTCGAGGGCCGGCGCGCCGGGCGCGTGCCGTACATCTGGGTCGACTCGGAGCTGTCGCTGCTGCGCGGTCTGATCCAGGGCTTTCCGAAGAAGCTCGGCGAGGTCCACATGACGCGGCCGGTCGAGATCGGTCGCGGCGGCGCGCGCAAGGCGCCGGGCGAGCGCTTCGCCGCACACGTGTCGGCGCTGGGCCGCCGTCTCGCGACGGTTTCGGTCACGATCCGCGAGGAGGCTCCGGGCGCGCATCCCGCGAACGGCGGCACGGGCCCCCTGATCCACACGCGGCACTGGCCGTCGCTCGAAGGCGAGACACCGGCGATCCACGAGCTCTCGCTCGTCTCGGTGACCGACGTGGAGAACGGGGCGATGTGGCGCGGCGAGGCCGCGCTCGAGCTCGGCAGCTCCGAGTTCGAGGAGCTCGACCTGCTCGCGCCGCGGACGATCGGAGCGGGCTGGGTGTACTCGACGGCCTTCAGCGTGATCGGCGGCAAGACGCTGCCGCTGGGAGGAAGGGGATGAGCGTTCTCGACGGTCCGCGCCGGGAGATCCGGCGCATCCTGCATCAGGGCGTCGCCTGCTGGGTGACGCTGGACGGTGACGAGCTCGTGCTCGGCGACGGGCGGCGCGTGCGCGAGGCGCAGGCCAGCTACCTCGCCCCGTGCGAGCCGTCCAAGATCTTGTGCATCCACCTGAACTACGAGTCGCGGCGGATCGAGTTCCGGGCCGAGCCGCTCGTCACGCCGACGTACTTCCAGAAGCCGACGACCGCGCTGAACGCGCACCGCGGCGCGCTGTGCCGGCCGGCGAACTGCCAGTACTTGAACTACGAGGGCGAGGTTGCCGCGGTCGTGGGCCGTCCGATGCGCAACGTCGCGCCCGCCGACGTCTGGGATCACCTCGCCGGCTTCGCGGCCGCGAACGACGTCGGCGCGCAGGATTTCCGCGACACCGACGCCGGCTCGATGCTGCGCGTGAAGGGGCAGGACGGCTTCTGCCCGATCGGCCCCGGTCTCGTGCGTGGCGTCGACGTGCGCCAGAGCGCGCTGCGCACCTACCTGAACGGGAAGCTCGTCCAGGAGGGGAAAGTCTCCGAGATGACGTTCGGGATCGACTACCAGCTCGCGGATCTCTGCCGCCACATCACGCTCCTGCCGGGCGACATCGTCCTCACCGGAACCCCCGCGAACTCGCGGCCGATGCAGCCGGGCGACGTCGTCGAGGTCGAGGTGAGCGGAATCGGCCGGCTGCAGAACACCGTCGTCGAGATCCCCGCGCCCGCGCACGACGTGGGTCACCAGCCGACCGACAGCAAGGCCGTGCGCGCGGTCGCGCTGGGCAGCGATTCGCGCAAGGGGAGCGCGCCGTGAGTGGCTCCCTCGCGACGCGCTAGGGAACCGGTGGAAGCGAGATCGGGTCCGGCACCTGGGAGGCCGGCCACGGCTTGTTGTACCTCGACGTGATCTCGTCGATCGCGCGCTCCCAGCGCTCCTTGCCGAACGCCGCGTAGGTCTGGAACGGATTGCAGTACTCGCGCATGCGGAACGCCTGGCCGTCGCGCACGGTGATCAGCGAGAAGTACCGCTGCGTGTACCGCCCGCCGTCGACGGTCGGTCCGCCGCCGTGCGACTCGATGATGGTCGTGTCCGGGTCGGCGGTGGGATAGGCCGCGACGAGCGTGGTCGAGAAGCGCGGCACCACGCTCAGCAGAAGCTCCATGAATCGGCCCGTCGCCTCGCGCCCGATCACGCAGATCGGCCGCTCGAAGGTCGGACCTTCCCAGATCGCGTCCTCGTGCAGCGCGTCGCGCCAGATCGCGCGCTGCTCCTCGAGCGTCGTGAGCTGTCCGCCGAACGCGTCGGCGATCGTGCGCTTCCGGGCCATGGGGTCCCCTCCGGGTTTCGGCGATCGTATCTCGGGTACACTGCCGCGCGCCACGAGAACCACGAGGAGAGTCGCCGGATGCAGCCGAGGGAAGCCGAGCTGGTGGGGGCCGTGCACGAGCTCGCACGGAAGAAGTTCGCGGAGCGCGCGGCGGCCTACGACCGGGAGCGCCGCTTCCCGCGCGAGAACGTCGACGAGCTCGTCGCGCTCGGCGTGCACGGGCTGATCCTGCCGGAGAAGCTCGGAGGGCTCGGAATGGGTCCCGAGGCGATGGTGCGCGTGATGGAGGAGATCGCCTGGGCCGACGGCTCCACGGCGGTCGCGCTGAACATGCACCTGCTCATCGCGCACTTCCTCCACTTCCTGCCGTTCCCGCACGGCGCGCGCGTGCTCGAGGACATGGCGCGGACGGGCGCGCTGATCTGCGGCCCGGGCTCCGTTCCCACGGGTGATCTCGACAATCGCACGAGCGGATTCCGCGTCCGGGACGGCGGCGACCGCTGGATCGTCGACGGCAAGGCCGGCTTCGCCTCGATGAGCGAGGGCGCGACGTACGTCATGCTCGGGGGCTGGATCGACGCAAGAGACGGCCACGAGCCGCGTGCGCTGATCGCGATGCCCCGAATCGCGAGCCCGGGCATCCGCAACCTGCGCAACTGGGACGCGATGGGCATGCGTGCGACCGCGAGCCACGACATCGCGTGCGAAGGTCTCGAGATCCCGCGGGACGAGGCGTTTGTGGCACCGCTCTCGCTGCTCCGCGAGGGTCAGCGCAGCCTCGGCGTCGAGGCCCAGAAGGTCCGCTCCTGGGGCGCACTCGGCATCCTCGGCATCTGGGTCGGGCTCGCGCGGGCCGCATTCGAGTTCACGCTCGACTACACGAAGAAGCGTCACGGCTACCTCGCGGGAAACAGCCAGGCGGGCGGCGAGATCGGCTACCGCTCCGACGAGGCGTGGGCGCAGACCGCGATCGGCCGCATGGATCACTGGCTCGGTACCGGCCGGATCGTGCTCGAAGACACGCTGCGCCGGCTCGACGGCCCGTTTGACGACGTCGCGCACTTCACGCGCCACATGGTGCGTACGGTCTACCACCTGCGGCGCATGAGCGAAGAGGTCGCCGCCGATGCGATGCGCACCTGCGGCGCGCACGCCTACGTGACCGGCTCGCGTCTCGAGCGGATCTATCGCGACATGGTCGGCGGAAACGTGATGGCCTGGAAGACGGATCAGCTGGTGCACATGCTCGGCCTGTCGTCACTCGGGCGCGAGATCACGCTGGCGGGCCCCGCAGGAACCTGAGTGATGCGCGCTCGAGCGCGCTTCGGGTGGATTCCCGGCGGATTGTAGAAACAGGCGTCGCCGCGCCCGCTCTCGCATCCGGTGATTGGCCTCGACGCTCGCGAACGAGGGCACGTTCGTTGCATCGCGATCTCCCGAGGGCGATCGACCGAATGCAGGCCAGTCACATCGAGACCCGTTCCGCGGCAAGCGACTCCTGGAGCGCGAGGCCCGTGATGGACGACTCCGCGCGCTGCGAGGTCGATCCGGCCATCGGTCCGCGGCGCGCCTGGACCGGCGTCGCCGAGCGCGGCTCCCTCCGAGCACTCCTTCTGATGAAGTGGATCTACGCACGGTTCGGACGCCGTACGGTCATGGCGCTTCTCTCTCCGGTCGTCGGATACTTCTTCCTGACGGGGGGAGCCGCGCGTCGCGCGTCGAGGGACTACCTGAACACGCTCTGGTCGACCGCGCGCGGCCGGGCGAGCCTCGGCTCACGGCCCACGTGGTGGGACTCCTTCCGCCACCTGCGCGAGTTCGCCGAGAACATCGTCGACAGCATGATCACGTGGAGCGGCGACGGTGCGAGCATCCGCATCGACGAGCGCGGCAGCGAGCACTTGCTCGAGCTCGTGCGTCAGGGCCGCGGAGGCATCCTGCTCAGCGCGCACCTCGGCAGCTCCGACATGCTGCGCGTCCTGTCGAAGCAGACGGGAATCGTCCTGAACGTCCTCAGCTTCACGCGGCACGCCGCACGCATCAACGCCTTCTTCGATCAGCTGCAGCCCGGGCTGCCCGTCCGGCTGATCCACTTCGAGCCCGGCTCCATCAACGTCGCGCTCGAGATCAAGGCGGCGATCGACCGCGGCGAGTTCGTCGGAATTCTCGGAGATCGCACCTGGAAGTCCGAGCGCGGCCGCTCGGTGCGGGTCTCGTTTCTCGGGCGGCGCACGCGCTTCCCGCTGGGGCCGTTCCTGCTGCAGGCGACGCTGGGCTGTCCGATGCTCCTCAGCACCTGCGTTCGCACCGGGCACGGCCGATATTCCGCGTCGACCGAGCCGTTCGCGCCCGGTCTGGCCGTTTCGCGTCGCGGGCGCGTGAAGTACGCCGAAGGCCTCGCCCAGCGCTACGCGACTGCGCTCGAGCGCGAGTGTCTGCGCACGCCGTACCAGTGGTTCAACTTCTTCGACTTCTGGCGCGACGGGGACGGAAGATGAACGCGAGTCGTGGGCGATGCTGACGAGGCTCAACCTCGTCGCGGCGGCTTGCGGTGCAGTCGGCGCCGGAGCGGTCGGTGCCTTCGGGCCTTCGGCATTGAGCCTCGGTCTCCCGGCGGCGCTCTTCCTCGGCCTGTGCGCCGACGGTATCGCGCGGCCCGGCTCGAGCATCGCGTATCCGACGGTGACGCATGGCGCGCGCGATCTGAATCGTGTGGCGCTGACCTTCGACGATGGCCCGGATCCGGAAGTGACTCCGCGCATCCTCGACGCGCTCGCGAAGTACGACGCGCGCGCGACCTTCTTCGTGATCGGCCGCTCGGTGGAGGCGCACCCGGCGCTGACGCGCGCGATCCTCGCGGGCGGACACGAGCTCGCCAACCACTCCTGGGCGCATTCGCGCCTCCAGAACTTCTTCAGCGTCGAAGCGCAGGAGCGCGAGATCGAGCGGTGCGAGGCGGCGATCGTCGCGGTGACGGGTCGGCAGGCGCCGTCGCTGTTCCGTCCGCCGCTCGGGACCAAGAGCCCGCCCCTCGCGCGCGCCGCCTGGATCAAGCGACTCACGCTGGTCGCGTGGTCGTTGCACAGCCACGACTCCCGCATCCCCGACGCCGACCGGATCGCGCGTCGGGTCCTGGGCAGGATCCGGGCGGGCGACATCGTCCTGATGCACGACGGGCACGACCTTCTCGGCCGGCACCGTCCAGCCACGGCGGCCGCGCTGCCGGAGATCTTGTGGAGCCTGCGCGAGCGCGGGCTGAGGCCCGTCACCGTATCGGACCTCATCCCGCGACGACAACGAACTTGAATCTCGGACGAGCGACTGTGCGTCGATCGTAGACGAACGCGATTGCCGTCCGAAGCGAGCGATCTCGAAAACAAGACAGGAGGAACTGTGACTCGACTACTGACTCTGACGGCCGCTCTGATCGGTGGCGTCGCCATGACCGGCTGCATGATCGTCGACACGCCCGTCAAGGGCATGCTCGGAAGCCGCGTTCGCTGGGGCGACTTCGCACAGGGAGACGATTCCACGCCGGACACCAAGGAAGGTCGTGCCTGCATGGACACGATCCTCGGCATGTTCGCCCGAGGCGATGCGAGCGTTCGAGCCGCGAAGGCCGACGGCAAGATCACGGAAGTGTCCGTGATCGATCACTCGGCCAAGAACTTCCTCAACATCACAGGCGAGTACTGCACCATCGTCCGGGGCAAGTGAACGGCCGGGGTGCCGTACGTCACGGATCCCAGCGCGCGGCGGGACGATGATGGATGAGAGGGGATTCCGGGAGGGGTACCCGATTCATCCTGCGCGGAGGAGCACCCTCGATGCCTGGGCTCGCTGCAGACTCTTCCAAGGCCCGGTGTATCGCGATTCTCCTGCTGTTTCTGCTATCGCCCGTCGCTGCCCGCGCGCAGGAGTCGCTCCGCGACGTTGAGGGGCTTCTGGGCCCGGCCTTCGAAAGCGCGACACGGCTCGCGCCGCGCAAGCTCGTTGCGCGGCGCGATGTCGACGCGGTCAGGCGCTGGAACCAGATCGCGATCGATGCGAGCGGGGTCGACCACACGCCGGTGGGCCCGGGAGAAGCGCGCGTCTACGGCGAGCAGCTCGGCCCGGGACGCGCGAGCCGCGCGATGGCGATCGTGCACATCGCGATCTTCGATGCGGTGAACGCGATCGCCGGCGGCTACCGCAGCTACACCGGCCTGCCGCGCGCGCCGCGCGGAACCTCGCTCGACGCGGCCGTCGCCACCGCGGCCCACGACACGTTGGCCTCCTTGTTTCCGTCGCAGGCGCCGGAGCTCGATGCGCTTCTCTCGGCCGACCTCGACCGCATCCGCGATCGGACCGAACGCGCGCGGGGCGTCAGCCTCGGGCGTCGAGCCGCCGAAGCGATCCTCTCGCGGCGCGCGAACGACGGCGCGCAGCACGCCGAGCCCCGCATGGGCGGCGAATTCGTTTCGCGCGACGAGCCGGGTTGGTGGCGACAGGACCCGATCAGCCAGAGCCCGATCGCGCTCGGCGCGCACTGGGGCGAGGTCGCTCCGTTCGTGCTCCGGTCGGGCGATCAGCTCCGCGCGCCCGCGCCGCCGGAGCTCGAGAGCGCCGAGTACGCGACGGCCTTCGCGGAGGTGAAGGCGCTGGGCGGCGACGGGATCACCACGCCCACGCTTCGCACGCCCGAGCAGACCGCGATCGGCGTCTACTGGGCCTACGACGGCACGCCGAGCCTGTGCGCGCCGCCGCGGCTGTACAACCAGATCGCCGTGGTGATCGCGGATCGCATGCACACCGGCAGGATCGAGCTCGCGCGGCTGCTCGCGCTCGTGAACGTCGCGATGGCCGACGCCGGCATCGCGGTCTGGGAGTCGAAGTACCACTACCAGGTCTGGCGGCCCGTCACGGGTATTCGCGAGGCCGATGCCGGCACCGGCCCGACGGGGGCGGGTGACGGGAACGACGCGACGCTCGGCGATCCCGCGTTCTCGCCCCTCGGCGCGCCGGCGAGCAACCTCACGGGGCCGAACTTCACGCCGCCGTTCCCGGCCTATCCGTCGGGCCACGCGGGCTTCGGCGCCGCGCTCTTCCAGACGCTCCGGAACTTCTACCGCAGCGACGCGATTCCGTTCACCTTCGTCTCGGACGAGTGGAACGGCGAGACGCGCGACAAGCAGGGGAGCGTCCGGCCGCTGCTTCCGCGCAGCTTCGCCACGCTCTCCCAGGCCGAGGAGGAGAACGGCCAGAGCCGCATCTACCTGGGCATCCACTGGTCCTTCGACAAGACGGCGGGTATCGCCCAGGGCCGCGAGATCGCGAACTTCGTCCATCGCAACGCG
>CAZMKX010000016.1:0-16920 GCA_964566375.1 uncultured Myxococcales bacterium | reverse complement strand
CTCGCGCGCTACCGGCCCGATGGCACGATCGAGTTCCTCGGGCGCATCGATCACCAGGTGAAGATCCGCGGCTACCGCATCGAGCTCGGCGAGATCGAGACGGAGCTCGGTCGTCACTCGGCGATCCAGGAATGTGTCGTGATCGCGCGCGAGGACGCGGGACAGGATCCGCGACTGGTCGGGTACTACGTGCCGAAGGGCGCAGCGCCGTCCGTCGAGGAGCTCCGCGAGCACCTGCGCGAGACGCTGCCCGAGTTCATGGTGCCGGCTCTCTTCGTCGCGCTCGACGCCCTCCCGCTCACGCCGAACGGAAAGATCGATCGGAAGCGCCTGCCTGCGCCCGAGCAGAACGCGCCGCGCACCCAGGCCCGGTTCGTCGCCCCGCAGAACGAGCTCGAGAACGTGATCGCCGGCGCCTGGCGCGACGCGCTGAAGCTCGAGACCGTCGGCGCGGAGGACAACTTCTTCGACCTCGGCGGGCATTCGCTCCTGGTAGTGCAGGTGCACCGGCGGCTGCGCGAGCAGCTCTCGAAGCCGCTCTCGCTGACCGATCTCTACCGCTTCCCGACCATCCGCTCGCTCGCCGAATTCCTGGCGAGCGACGGCGGCGACGAGCGACTCGAGAAGAGCAAGGACCGCGCGGCCGCGCGCCGCGAGTCCCTCCAGCGTCGGCAGCAGGCGCGCCGCCGCCCGGGCAGCAGCGAACCATGAGCGAGCCGGACGAAGGGTACACCGGCAGCGAGATCGCGATCGTCGGCATCTCGTGCCGTTTCCCGGGCGCCGCCAATGCGGACGAGTTCTGGGCGAACCTGCGTGCGGGCGTCGAGTCGATCGTGCGCTACGACGACGCCGCCCTGCTGGCGGCGGGCGTCGATCCGAGCATCCTCGCCAATCCGAACTACGTCCGGGCGGGCGGACAGCTGCCCGAGGTCGACGGCTTCGACGCGACCTTCTTCGGCTTCGGCCCGAAGGACGCCGCGATCACCGATCCGCAGCACCGCCACATGATGGAGTGCGCGTGGGAGGCGCTCGAGTCCGCGGGTCACCCGCCTGCGCGCTTCGACGGATCGATCGGCGTCTTCGTCGGCTGCGGGATGAACGGCTACTTCATCTACAACCTGCTTCGCAATCCCGACATCCTGGCGTCGACCGGTGCGTTCCTGCTCCGCCACACCGGCAACGACCGCGACTTCCTGCCGACCACCGTATCGTACAAGCTGAACCTCACCGGGCCGTCGGTGGCCATTCAGACGGCTTGCTCGACCTCGCTCGTCGCAATCCACGTCGCGTGTCAGAGCCTGCTCGCGAGCGAGTGCGACCTCGCGCTCGCCGGCGGAGTCACGATCGTGATCCCGCCCGGCCACGGCTATCTGTACAACGAGAACGAGCCGCTCTCGCCGGACGGCCATTGCCGCGCCTTCGACGCCAAGGGCGCGGGCACGGTCCTCACGAGCGGTGTCGGCGTCGTCGCGCTCCGCCGCCTCGCCGACGCGCAGGCCGACGGCGACCCGATCCTGGCCGTGATCCGCGGCTCGGCGATCAACAACGACGGCTCGCGCAAGATCGGCTACCTCGCGCCTTCGGTCGACGGCCAGGCCGCCGTGGTCGCAGAGGCGCTCGCGATCGCCGACGTCTCGGCCGACGAGATCTCCTACGTCGAGGCGCACGGCACCGGCACCAACGTCGGCGATCCGATCGAGATCAGCGCGCTCACGCAGGCCTTCCGGCAGACCACCGATCGGACCGGCTTCTGCGGCATCGGCTCGAACAAGCCGAACATCGGCCACACCGACACCGCCGCGGGCGTCGCGAGCCTGATCAAGGTGGTGCAGGCGCTGCGCCACGGGGAGATCCCGCCGAGCCTCCACTTCGAGCGCCCGAATCCGACGATCGACTTCGCCGACTCGCCGTTCGCCGTGAACGCGGAGCTGCGCGAGTGGAAGCGCACGAACGGCAAGCGTCGCGCGGGCGTGTCGTCGCTCGGTGTCGGCGGCACGAACGCTCACGTGATCGTCGAGGAGGCGCCCGAGCGCCACTCCGGCCCCGGCAAGAGGACGGTCGAGATCGTGCCGCTCTCCGCGAAGACCGGGACGGCGCTCGACGCAGCCTCGGCGCGCCTCGCGGCGCACCTGCGCGCGCATCCGGAGGTTCCGCTCGCGGACGTCGCGCACACGCTCCAGGTCGGACGGGATTCGTTCGAGCACCGACGCGTGCTGGTGGCACGCAGCCACGACGAGGCCGCGGCGCTGCTCGAGAGCGGCGACACGAAGCGTGTCTTCGGCGCGCGCGCGAAGGGCTCGGCACCGTCGGTGGTCTTCATGTTCCCGGGCGGCGGCGCCCAGTACCCGAACATGGGACTCGGCCTGTACGAGAGCGAGCCCGTCTACCGCGCGGCGATGGACGAGTGCTTCGCCGCCGCGAGGCGCCACGTCGACTTCGACCTGAAGTCGCTCATGTACCCGGGCGCGAACGCGACGGCCGAGCTCGCCGAGCGGCTGGCCAGGCCGACCGTCTGCCTGCCCGCGATCCTCGCCACCGAGTACGCGCTGGCAAAGCTCTGGATCTCGTGGGGCGTCCGGCCGGTCGCGCTGACTGGCCACAGCATGGGCGAGTACACCGCCGCGTGTCTCGCCGGGGTCCTGTCGCTCGAGGATGCACTGCGCATCGTGGCCGTGCGAGGGCGGCTCGTCGACTCGCTCGCCACGTCGGGCCGGATGCTCTCGGTGCCGCTGCCGGAAGCCGAGCTTCGCTCGCTCCTGCCGGACGACCTCGATCTGGGCGTGGTGAACGGGCCGTCGCTCTGCGTGGTCTGCGGCGAGACGAGCGCGATCGAGCGCTTCGATGCGGCACTCCGGACGCGCGAGATCGAGTGCCGGCAGCTGCGCGTGCCCGCCGCGGGCCACTGCCGCCTGCTCGACCCGATCCTGGACGAGTTCCGCAGCTGTCTCCGATCGGTGTCGTTCTCCGAGCCCCGCATCCCGTACGTCTCGAACCTGACCGGCACCTGGGTGCGGCCCGAGGACGCGACGAGCCCCGAGTACTGGGTGCGCCACCTGCGCGAGCCCGTCCGGTTCTCCGAGGGCCTCGCCCAGCTCCTCGAGGATCCGAACCGCGTGCTGCTCGAGGTCGGCCCCGGGCAGACGCTGGCGTCCCTCGCTCGCCAGCAGCCCAGGCCCGCGCGCGCCTCGCTCGGCTCGCTGCGCCACCCCGACGACACGATTGCCGACGACGTCTTCATCGCCAGCGCCTTCGGGCGGCTCTGGACGAACGGTGCAGCCGTCGACTGGGCGATGCGCCGAGGCGACGAGACCCGGCTGCGCGTGCAAGTGCCGACCTACCCGTGGGAGCACCAGCGCTACTGGATCGACCCGGTCAAGACCTCCGTTGCCGCGCATGCGAACGAGAGCGAGCTCGCGCGCAAGGATTCGGTCGCGCAGTGGTTCAGCGAGCGCGCCTTCCGGCCCGAGCCGCTCGAGGCGACCCGCAGCGACGAGAAGCTCTCGTGGCTCGTCTTCGCGGATCCGTCCGGCCTGGGCGCGGCGCTCAGCACGGAGCTCGAGCGCCAAGGTCATCGCGTCACCGTCGTGCGCGAAGGCGACGCGTTCTACCGCTTGAGCGACAGCGAGTACGCGCTCGCGCCCGAGTCCGGCCTGGACGGATACGTCGAGCTCGTCCGCGATCTCGAAGCGAGCGGACGCCTTCCCGACCGCATCGCGCACCTCTGGCTCGTCACCGCCGACGAGACGGCGCGACCGGGCTCGAACTTCTTCAACCGCAATCTGGAGCGCGGCTTCTACAGCCTGCTCTACCTGGCGCAGGCCCTCGGCGGCGAGGACGTGAAGCAGCCGATGCACCTGGCGGTCGTCTCGAACGGCATGCAGCGCGTCGACGACGAGCGGCTTCGCTACCCCGAGAAGGCGACCGTGCTCGGGCCCGTCGGCGTGATTCCGCAGGAGCTGCCGAACGTCACCGCGCAGAGCATCGACCTGGACGCGCCCGAGATCGCGAAGCGCGCGGTCCGCCGCTCCGGCCTCGCATTCGCGCCGGAGCTCGTCGCGGCGCTCGTCGGCGACATCTGCCCGGCGCACGCCGACCGCCGCGTCGCGTACCGGAACGGCCGCCGCTTCGTCGAGCGATTCGAGCCGGTCGCCGCGCCCGAGACCCGATCCGACGCGACGCCGCTGCGCGAGCGCGGAACCTACTTGATCACCGGCGGACTCGGCGGGCTCGGGCTCTTGCTCGCCGAGCACCTCGCGCGCAACGTCCGCGCGAAGCTCGTGCTGGTCGCGCGCAGCCGACTCCCCGACCGGACGCAGTGGCAGAGCTGGCTCTCGAGTCACGGCTCCACCGACCCGACGAGTCAGAAGCTGCGAAAGCTGCTCGAGCTCGAGTCGTTCGGCGCGGAAATCCTGGTCGAGAGCGGAGACGTGGCGGACATCGTGCGCATGCGCGAGATCGTCGCCCACGCGAACGAGCGCTTCGGCGAGGTGCACGGCGTGTTCCACGTCGCGGGCACGATCGACGACGCGCCGATCCAGACGAAGACGCAGGCATCGATCGAGGCCGTCTTCAGCCCCAAGGTGCACGGCACGCTCGTTCTCGACGAGCTGCTGCCGAACGCCGAGCTGCTCGCCCTGTTCTCGTCGAGCTCGAGCGCGCTCGGCGCCGCCGGCCAGATCGACTACGCGGCCGCGAGCGCGTTCGTGGACGCGTTCGCGCAGAGCCGCGCGGGCCGAGCGCGACCGCGCACGCTCGCGCTCGGCTGGGGTGTCTGGCGCGACGTCGGCCTCGCGGTCGAATCGTACCAGCGGCTCGGCGGCGGCGGCGCGAGCGGTCGGCCGGCGTCGCATCCGCTTCTCGATCGGCGCATCGCCGACGCATCCGATGGCGTCGCCTTCTCGACGGTGTTCAAGGGGGCCTCCCACTGGTTGCTCGACGATCACCGCACGCGCGACGGTGACGCGCTGATTCCCGGCACGGGCTATCTGGAGCTCGCGCGCGGAGCCTTCGCCGAGGTCGAAGACGCGCCGGCGAGCGAGCTGCGCAACGTCTTCTTCGTCGCACCCTGCATCGTCGGCGACGCCGAGGAGGTCGAGGTCCGCACGCTCCTGCGTCGCGCGGGCGAAGGGTACGAGGTCGAGATCGAGAGCCGTCTCGCGGGCGCGGCCGAGTGGCAGCTTCACGCGCAGGCGGAGGTCTCGGCGTGCGGCGCGCCCGCGCCCGCGCCGCTCGCGCTCGACGCGATCCGCGCGCGCATGGCAGCGCCGGAAGTGGCGCGCGCAGGCGCATCGCTCGACACCCTGCACGCCCGCCATCTCCGCTTCGGCCCGCGCTGGAGCGTGCTGCGCAGCATGCGGTTCGGCGCGAACGAGGCGCTCGCCGAGCTCGACCTTCCCGAGCCGTTTGTCGCGGACCTCGGCGGACACGCGCTCCACCCCGCCCTCCTCGACCTCGCGACCGGCTTCGCAACCCCGCTGATCGAGGGCTACACCGGCGCCCAGCTCTACGCGCCGATGTCGTACAAGCGCCTGCGGGTCTTCGCTCCCATGCCGCAGCGCATCGCCAGCTTCGTGCGCGGGGCGCAGCGCAACTCGATCGACAAGGAGATCGCGCTCTTCGACGTGACGATCTGCGACGAGGCGGGAAGCGTGATCGCCGAGGTCGAGCAGTTCGCGATCCGCAAGCTCGCCGCCGATGCCGTGCTCTCGCGCGGCGCACGAGCGGCGAAGGCGCCCGCGACCCGCGGCGCCGAGGCCCACGGCGACTCGGGTCACCTGACCGCGGCCGAGCGGACCTTCCGCAGGTCGTACGAGCTCGGCATCACGCCGCTCGAGGGCATGGAGGCGCTCGACCGCGTGCTGGCGGGCCCGCCGCGCGCACACGTTTTCGTCTCGTCGCTCGACCTGCCCGCGCTGATCGAGAGGATCCGCTCCGCGCCGAGTACCGAGAGCGCCGCGAAGACCGCGTTCTCGCGGCCCGAGCTCGAGACGTCGTACCTCGCGCCGCGCGACGACGTGGAGCGCACGCTCGCGGGCTTCTGGCAGGAGCTTCTGGGCGTCGACAAGATCGGCATCCAGGACGACTTCTTCGAGCTGGGCGGCCACTCGCTGATCGCGGTGCGGCTCTTCGCGAAGATCAAGAAGGCCTGGAACGTCGAGTATCCGATCTCGGTGCTCTTCGAAGCTCCGAACATCGAGAAGTGCGCGCAGCTCGTGCGCGACGATCTGGGTATCGAGCTCGGCAGCGAGCAGCCCGAAGTGCGCAAGGAGAAGCGCCGCGCGCGCTTCCTCGTTCCGCTGCAGATCGGCTCCGCCGAGCGGCCGCCGTTCTTCCTGGTCGCCGGCATGTTCGGAAACGTGCTGAATCTGCGGCACGTCGCGCAGCACCTCGGCTCCGATCAGACGGTGTACGCGATCCAGGCGAAGGGACTGCTGGGCGACGACGAGCCCCACCGCAGTTTCCCCGACATGGCGCGCGACTACCTCGAAGAGGTTCGCGCCGTGCAACCCGACGGACCGTACTACCTGGGCGGCTTCTCGGGGGGCGGGATCACCGCGCTCGAGATGGCGATGCAGCTCCTCGCGCAGGAGCAGGAGATCGGCATCCTCGTCCTGCTCGACAGCCTCCCGGCCGAGAACGTTCCGCTCGGGCTCGCGCGCAAGCTGCGCATCCAGGCGCAGAGGCTCGCGCGAGAGGGCCTGACCTACCCGATCACGTTCGTGCGCAATCGCGTGCGCTGGGAGCTCGAGAAGCGCGCGGCGCGGAACGCGCCGGCCGTGCGCGATCTGTCGCCGGCGGAGTTCCGCTCGAGCGAGATCGAGAAGGCCTTCCTCGAGGCGCTCGCGCGCTACCGCACGCCGGTGTATCCGGGCAAGGTCGTCCTGTTCCGTCCGTCACACGCGGGCTGGTTCGAGATCGGTGGCGGGCTGCTCATGAACCCCGAGAACCGCGGCCAGATCGCCGATCACGAGAACCGCTTCTCGAAGCACGTGACGGGGGGGATCGAGGTGCACGAGGTCTCGGGCGATCACGACGCGATGGTGCTCGAGCCTCATGTCCGCAACCTGGCCGCGCAGCTGCGCGCGTGCCTGGACGAGGCGATCCTGGCGAAGGCAGGCCCGTGCCGCTCGTGAGCGAGAGGCTTCCCGAGCTCGGGTCCGCCGCCGTCCCGGAGACGACCGGGCTGCTGCCGCGCTCGGTCGTCGTGCTCGCGAGCGCCGTCGTCGACGCGCTCGCCGACCTTCCCGAAGCGGAGCGAAGGCTGGTCTCGCGCGCGGTCCCGAAGCGCCAGCACGAGTTCGCGACGGGGCGCAGTCTCGCGCGGCGGGCGCTGGCGCAGCTCGGAGTCGCGGACTTCCCACTGCTCGCCGACGCCGACCGCGCACCGCTCTGGCCCGAGGGCGTCGTCGGCTCCATCTCGCACTCGCACGGCCTGTGCGTCGTGGCGGCCGCGCGGCGCGGCGAGCTCCAGGCGGTCGGCGTGGACGTGGAAGAAGCGGAGGGCGTCCGGCCCGAGCTCTGGCGACGCGTGCTCTCGAACGAGGAGGAGCGCTGGCTGCGCGCGCGCCCCGAGCCCGAGCAGCTCCGGCTTGCGGCCGTCTACTTCAGCGCGAAGGAGGCCTTCTACAAGGCGCAGTTCCCGCTCACGCGCGCGCGCCTGGGCTTTCACGACGTGACGCTCGAGATCGATCCCGCGCGCGGCCAGTTCCGCGCGCGCAGCGCCGGTTTCGCGCATCCGATCACGGGCACGTTCGCGCTCCGCTCGCGCTGGGTGCTCACGGGCCTCGCGCTGCGCCACGGAGACCTGCCGGCGTGAAGCTGCTCGTCGTCGTCATCAACTACCGCACGCCGGAGCTCACGCTGCGCGCCGTCGAGACGACGCTGCGCGAGCTCGAAGGAATTCCGGAGAGCGCGGTGGCGCTGATCGAGAACGACTCGCGCGACGGCTCGTACGAGCGCTTCGCCGAGGAGATCACCGCGCGCGGCTGGAGCAAGCGCGTGCGGCTCTCGAAGTCGGCGTACAACGGCGGCTTCTCGTACGGCGTGAACCAGGGCGTGCGGCCGTCGCTCGAGTCGGGGGATCCCGCGGAGTACTTCTACCTGCTGAACTCGGACGCCGCGCCCGAGCCGGGCTCGATCCGCGCGCTGCTCCGCTTCCTCGAAGAGCACCCGAAGGCCGGTGTCGCCGGCAGCCGGATCTTCGGCACCGACGGCACGCCGCACGAGACGGCCTTCCGGTTCCCGAACCTGATGGCGGAGTTCGCCTCGACCGCCGTGGGCATCCCGTTGCTCTCGCGCCTCTTCGACCCGGTGATCGTCGCCATGCCGATGCCGACGGAGCGAACGCGCGTGGACTGGCTCGCCGGGGCGAGCATGCTCGTCCGGCGCGCCGTCTTCGAGACCGCTGGCCTATTCGACGAGCGGTACTTCCTCTACTACGAGGAGACCGACTTCTGCCTGCGCGTGCGCGAGGCCGGCTGGGAGATCTGGTACCTGCCCGAGAGCCGCGTCGAGCACGTTGGAGCGGCGTCGACGGGCTGGAAGGACTTCAGCAAGCCCCGTACACCGCACTGGTTCAAGGGACGCCGCTACTTCTGGCTGAAGAACCACGGGCGCGCCACGCTCTGGGCGGCGAACGCGGTGTGGCTGGCGGGTCTGGTCTTCGGACGCGCGAAGGCATGGCTGGCTCGGAAGCCGTACCCGAGCCCGCCGCGGCTGATGCGCGACTTCGTGAAGCACAATCTGACCTTCGCGCGGATCGGCCGTCCGTTCCCGTAGGCGGCGGAGGTGGCTTTGATCCGGCGGGTTCTCGTGGTGGGCTGCGGGCTGGCCGGGCTGGCCGCCGTTCGGGGCCTGCGTGCGCTCGGCATCGAGGTGGACGCGATCGAGCTGCGAGGCGATTTCTGCGAGCCCGGGGCCGGCCTGCTGCTCACCGGAAACGCCGTTGCGGCGCTCGATCGGCTCGGCCTCGGCGAGGCCGTGCGCGCCTCGGGACGGATCGTGCGCACGATCCGCTTCTCGGACGAGCGGGCCGACGAGCTCTTCCGCCTGGAGCTCGGCGGCCGCCCGCGCTGGCCCGCGTTCGTGAGCATCCACCGGAGCCGCCTGCAGCAGATCCTGCTCGCCCACGGCGAGCCCGTCCGCGTGCGCCCGGGCCTCGGGGTCGACGCCGTCGAGGCGCGCGACGCGTGCGTCCGCGTTCGCCTCTCGAACGGCGAGACCGCCGACTACGACCTGCTGGTCGGCGCCGACGGCGTGCGCTCGCGCGTCCGCGAGCTGGCCTTCGCCGCTCCCGCACCCGAGCCACTTCCGGGATTCGGGGGCTGGCGCTTCGTGACGCGCTGTCCGGAGGGCCTCTCCGATCCGCTGTACATGCTCGGCAACGGGCGTTCGTTCCTCCTGCACCCGCTCGCCGGGAACGAGGTCTACTGCGGCGCCGGTCCGGTCGACGAGCGCGGCGCCACCGGGGACGGCAGCGAGCACGCGCGTCTGCGCGCGGCCTTCGCGGCCTTCGGCGGGCCAGCAAAGTCCGTCCTCGAGAACGTCGATGAACGAACCGTCTTGATTCCCACGCGCTACTGGCAGGCTCCGAGCGCGACCTGGTCCTCGGGTCGCTGCGTTCTGATCGGCGACGCTGCGCACACGTGCGCGCCGACGCTCTCGCAGGGAGCGGCGCTGGCCTTTGAGGATGCGGCCGTGCTCTGCGAGCTGCTCGCCGCCGGGGGCCCGCTGCGCGCGACCCTCGCCGCCTTCGAGACGCGCCGCGCGGCACGGGTCGGGCACGTGCTGCGCGAGTCGGGCGCTCGGATGGAGGCCAACCTCGAGGTCGAGCCTGCTCGCCTCGCGCTTCGAAACCAGGTCCTGCGCAAACTGGGCGCCCGGCAGCTCGCCGCCGCGTGGGCGCCCCTGATGGAGCAGCGCCCGTGAGGGCGCGCACCTTGGAACACCCGCGATGATCACGCTCGTTCAAGAGTACTTCACCGAATCGGCGCGACGTTTCCCCGACAAGCTGGCCGTCGCGTGCCACCAGGACGCCCTGTCCTACGGCGCGCTCGACGCGCTCTCGAACGCCCACGCGCGCGAGCTGAAGCAACGCGGCCTCGCGCGCGGCGGATTCGTGCCGATCTTCATCAAGAAGAGCGTGAATGCGATCACCTCGATCCTCTCGGTCCTGAAGGCGGACTGCGCGTACGTTCCGCTCGACGTCACCTCGCCGGGCCGCCGGCTCCAGGACGTGCTGGCGGCGACGCGCGCGAAGATGGTGCTCGTGGACGACGAGAGCATCGATCGCTTCCGCGAGCTCGTGCCCGACCACGCGGCAATCGAGCTCGTGAACGTGGATCGCGCGCCCGCAGCCTCGAGCGCACCGATCGAATGCCGGAACCTGTCGATCGACGTCGCGTACGTGCTCTTCACGTCGGGCTCCACCGGCACGCCCAAGGGCGTGATGATCAGCCACGAGATGATCCTCGACTACATCGACTGGTGCGTCGAGACCTACGCGCTCGGCGCGGACGACGTCGTTGCGAACCACGCGCCGCTCTACTTCGACAACTCCACCTTCGACCTCTACACGGCGTTCAAGGTCGGCGCGTCGCTGCACCTCGTGCACGACGAGCTGAACGTGATCATGACCAAGCTGATCCCGTGGATCCGCGAGCGCGAGATCACGACGTTCTTCTGCGTGCCGAGCGTGATGACGATCCTGCAGAAGTCGGGACGGCTGAAGCCCGACTCGTTCCCGAAGCTCCGTCACATGATCGCCGCGGGCGAGGTTCTGCACCCGGACGTGCTGCGCGCGTGGATGGAGCTCTACCCGAACGTCCAGTTCACCAACATGTACGGCCCGACGGAGATCACCGTCGACTGCACCTTCCACGTCGTTCCCGAGCGGCCCGGCCCCGACGTGACGGCGATCCCGATCGGCAAGCCGCGCCGCAACATGGAGGTCTTCGTGCTTCGCGACGACGGCAGCCTCGGCGACGAGCCCGGCGCCGAAGGCGAGATCGTCGTTCGGGGACGCTCGGTCGCGTACGGGTACCTCAACGATCCCGAGCGAACGCGCGCCGCCTTCATCCAGAACCCGCGGCACGACCTCTTCCCGGATCGCCTCTACCGCACCGGCGATCTCGCTCGCATCGACGACGACGGCGCCTTCCTGTTCATTGGGCGCCGCGACCAGCAGATCAAGTACATGGGGAACCGCATCGAGCTCGGCGAGATCGAGTCGGTCCTGCTGAAGATCGACGGCGTCGTCGACGGCGTCGTGATCTTCAACGACAGTCCGGTCGTCTCCGAGAAGTGCATCGCGGCGCTGGTCTGCCTGCGCGACGGCACGACGAAGTCCGACGTGGCTTCGGCGCTCGCCGCGCGGCTCCCCGGCTACATGGTGCCGCGTCGGATCGGTGTCGCCGAGTCGCTGCCGCGCACTCCCAACGGCAAGGCGGATCGGCGCGCGGCGCTCGCGCTCGTCTTCCCGCCGGGCTGAGCGCGCTCAGTCGGCGAAGAAGGCCTGGTAGATCGCGTCGACGTCGCGGATCGCCTCGGGCTGGATCTTCTCCATGTCGACCTCGTCGCCCTTGATCCGCTCGATGAAGAGGATCAGCTCGACCACGTCGAGCGACGACAGGATGCCGCGCTCCAGGATCGGCGTGTCGTCCTTCATCTCGTCGGGCTTCTCCTTCGCGCGGTCGACGATCCAGTCACGAAGCTGCCGGCGGATCTCGGTCTCGCTCACGAGAGCTCCGGGATCTCGGTCAGAATCCCCGTGTCGACGAGATTCTCGAGGAATTTCTGCGAAGCCTTCTGGCGGTGCGCTCGGCAGACCGGCGAACGCAGCGCGACGTCGCGCGCGCCGTACGGGTCCGCAATGCCCGCGTCGCGATACACCGACGGGTTGTAGAAGTCGCGCCAGCTCGCGTTCACGTAGTCGACGAGCCAGCCGCGGAAGGCGGTCACCTGCTCGCTCGTCCAGTTCGGCGCGTTCTGCTTCCAGATGTCCGAGATGTAGCGGCGGCCGAAGTGCACGTGACGCGCTTCGTCGACGTGGTGCGTCCAGTTGACGTCGCGGATGACCTTCGGCAGCCGCTCGTCCTGGCCCATGATGACGTTGTAGTAGTCGCTGAGCTCCTCGACGACGAGCACCTTCGCGAAGAACGCGGCGTCCTCCTCGCCCTTCGCCATCGGCCGCGCGATCGCGAGCTTCTTCTCGGGGTAGACCTTGCCGACGTAGCGCCGCAGATAGCCGGAGAACATCATCATGTGCTTGTTCTCCTCGTCGAGGAAATGGTGCATGTACTCGAGCACGTTCAGGTTCTTCTCGAGCAGGTACATGCGATGGCTCATGCCCTCGAGAAGCGGTCGCTCGCCGTGGAGGATCAAGCTGAAGAAGCCCGCCGTCTCGTGGAAGGCCAGCTTCTTCCGCTGCGCCTCGTCGAGCCCGTCCCAGACTTCCGTGCCGTAGAGCGAGACCAGCTCCGGCGACATGGTCCAGACGGAGGCATCGAGCGTCTCGGGCCACTCGATCTTCGTCGCGACGTCGTAGAAGAACTTCTCGGATGCGCGAGTCAGCTTGCGCGCAACATCTTCCGTGGTCTGCATCCGTCCTCCGGTCCGTCGGCTTCGAGCGTTCGTAAAATAGGTTCTGCCGTCGGGCGTGACAAGCAAAGCTCGTGGCTCTCCATCGGCGAAGCCGATCCGCGCTTGAAGCCGCGCCGCCGCCCGCAGCGCGGAACCGCATTCGAATCCGACGTCTCGGACCGGACTTGCGCTCGCCTGATGGCGCAGCGGCGATCCGCCTCAGCGCGGCAGGTCGCGGAGCCCCTCGCGCGGCGCATTGACCAGAACGGCCATGTTCCCCGGCGGATGGCGGTTCTCGAACATGATCTGGTGGATCGAAGCGATCTCCTGGAACGGCGCGCAGAGCGAGAGACAGGGGTCGATACGCCCGGACGCCACCAAACGCGTGATCTCGGCGCACTCCTGGGTGCTGGCGAAGTGCGAGCCCTGCAGCCGCTTGGAGCGCATCCAGAGGAAGCGCAGGTCCACGTCGCCGTTGTAGCCCGACGTTCCGCCGCAGATCACGACCATGCCACTGTTGTCGCACATGAACATCGACGTCGGCATCGTCGCCTGGCCCGAATGCTCGAAGACGATTCTCGGGTTGCGCCGCTCGCCGAGCACCTCCCAGAACTTCTTTCCAAACGCTCGCGCGCCCGCCAGCCACTTCGCATACGCCGCCGTGTCGTCGAAGTCCGGCAGCCGCCCCCAGTGATCGAACTCGGAGCGATCGATCACGCCTTTCGCACCGAGCCGCAGACAGAAGTCGAACTTGCTGCGATCGGACACGACCGCGACGGGAATGCCGCCGCGCTCGCGCGCCACCTGGATTGCGATCGACCCGAGTCCGCCCGCTCCGCCCCAGATCAGGATCGGATCGCCGGGTCGGACGACGTTCGGGTGCCAGTGCGTCAGCTGTCGGTACGCCGTCGCGCCCGAGACCATGTAGCAGGACGCCTGCTCCCAGGTGAGCCGTTCGGGCTTCGGAAAGCACATGTACTCGTCGACGACGGTGAACTGCGCGAAGCCGCCCCAGTTGTCTTCGTAGCCCCAGACGCTCGCGGTGGAGGACGTGATCGGGTCTGCGCCCGCGCGAATGTCCGGCGCGCTCTCGTCCCAGTGACACGACGAGATGACGACCGGATCGCCGACCTTGAGCGACTTCACGCGCTTTCCGACCGCCCATACGACGCCGGATCCCTCCGACCCCCCGATGTGGAAGTCTTCGGGCTCGCCGCGCTTCTGGCGGGCGGCAATGACGTCGATGGGCCGTCCCATGCCGGCCCAGATGTTGTTGTAGTTCACGCCGCAGGCCATCATCTGCACGAGCACCTGCGTGTCGCTGGGCCGCGGCACCGGCACCTCTTCGAGTGCGAACGCCTTGCTCGGCGGGCCGAAGCGCTCCTTGCGGATCACGGCCGCGTGCATTCGCTCCGGTATGACTCCGAGCGGCGGGCTGTCGCCGATCTCGTAGATGGCCTTCGTGGTCACGCTGCTCCCTCCCACTCGACGAACGCGTCGTGCGGCGTGCGAGAACCCCTCATCGGCCCGCGCGGGCTTCTCGCTTGACGTGCCCGCTGGCGGGAGGACCGCGCGATGCCGATCTCAGCTCCGGCGCAGGTTGTACTTCAGGATGCACCATATCGCGCGGAGACCGTCCCGCCAGCCGATCTTCTTGCCCTCGTCGTACGTGCGGCCGGCGTACGAGATTCCGACCTCGTAGATGCGACAGCCGGTCCGCGCGAGCTTGGCCGTGATCTCGGGCTCGATGCCGAAACGCGACTCCTCGATCCGGATCGACTGGATCAGCTCGCGCCGGAACATCTTGTAGCAGGTCTCCATGTCGGTCAGGTTCAGATTCGTGAAAGCGTTCGAGAGCAGCGTGAGAAAGCGATTGCCGACGCTGTGCCAGAAGTACAGCACGCGGTGCGCCTCGCCGCCGGCGAAGCGCGAGCCGTAGACGACGTCGGCCTTGCCGTCCTCGATCGGGCGCATGAGCTTCGGCAGCTCCTGCGGATCGTACTCGAGGTCGGCGTCCTGGATCACGACGAGGTCTCGCGTCGCCGCCGCGATCCCGGCGCGGACGGCCGCGCCCTTTCCCTGGTTCACGTCGAAGGAGATCACGCGCACGTCCGGAAGGCGCCCGAGCTCGGCGAGCAGCTCGCGCGAGCCATCGGTCGAGCCGTCGTCGACGAGGATGAGCTCCGTCTCGACCGGTACCGCGCGCACGGCCGCGACGATCCGCTCGAGCGTCGCCACCTCGTTGTAGACGGGGATGACGACGGAGAGCCGCATCATTTGAACGACGCGTCCGCCAGCACCGGCCGCTGGAAGCGGGTGAGCCCGGCGTCGACGGCGCGCCACGGGTCCATCGCGCCGTCGCACAGGCTCTCGAAGAGCCGAATCGTGTCGCCGTTCTCGACCTTCACACGCGGCAGCTCGTGCGGGTCCATTCCGGCGCGGACCGAGCCGTGCTGCGCGGTGAACACGAGCGCGTAGCCGGCCTCCGCGAGCGCGCACCGCGTGACGTCGCTGAAGTCCCGGAGCGTGCCGAACGGATACGCGAACGACACGACCGTTCCGCCGAGCCGCGACTCGAGCAGCTCGCGCGCGCGCACGCCCTGCTCCTTCGCCTGCGCGAAGTCGAGCCCGCCGAAGGACGCGTGACGATAGCCGTGACCGCCGACCACGACGCCGCCTTCCGCGAGCTGCTCGAGCTCCTTCCACGTCATGTAGCGCTCGGCTTCCGTGCGCTCCGCGTCGGGGTTCTCGATCAAGCTCGGCGTCACGAACGCGACGGCCGGCACCGCATGGTGTCGCAGGATCGGAAGGGCCTCGCTGAACGTGCTCTCGAAGCCGTCGTCGATCGTGACCAGCGCGGAGCCCGGCGCGAGCTCGTGACGGCCCTGCACGAATCGGAGCAGATCCTCGAGCCCGATCGCGCGCTTCGACTCGGCGAGGAAGCGGATCTGCGACTCGAAGTCGCGACGCGAGATGCAGAACGGATCGCGCCCGATCTCGCCGAAGCGGTGATAGGTCAGCACGCGCACACGCGGAACGCGCGCGAGCGCGCGGCGGATCGCGAGCGCGCCCGAAGCCGTCATCGCCGTTGCGAGCGCGCGGCGCGCGGACTTCTTGGCCACCCAGCGCGGGAGGGAGATCGCGCTCAAGACGGCGCCCCGCCGATCCGCTCGCGCAGCAGCCGCAGCAGGAAGAGCGGATTGCCGAGCACGTAGCGGCGGAACTTGCGCGGCTGCGCGAGGAGCAGGTGCAGCCACTCGAAGCCGAGCCCCCGCAGCCAGGCGGGCGCCCGCTCGAGGTCGCCCGCCCAATAGTCGAAGAGCCCGCCGATGCCCATGCAGAGCGGCACGGCGAGTCGTTCGCGCTGTGCGCGGATCCAGAGCTCCTGCTTGGGGTTGCCCATGCCCACGAGCAGGAGGTGCGGGCGGCAGGCGTTGATCTTCTCGACCACCGCCTCGCAGCCCTCGACGGGCACGTAGCCGTGGTGGTGTCCCGCGAGCTGCCAGCCCGGGAAGGCGGTTCGCGCGTGGGCCGCCGCGCGCTCGATTGCCTCGGCGGAGGCTCCGAGCAGGAAATAGCGCAGACCGAGGTCGCGCCCGAGCAGCGCCGGCACGAGGTCGGTGCCGTTCACGTTGTCGCGCAGGCGCGCGCCGTACAGGAAACGGACGGCCCAGCGCACGCCCGTACCGTCTCCGAAGATCCAGTCCGAGGACCGGAGCACCTCGCGGTAGGCGCGATCGGCGAAGGCGAGATTCAGGGTGTGTGCGTTGACGAAGTAGAGACTGCGCGTTCGCGCACCTGCGGCACGCATGGCGTCGACGCAGAGCCCGATCGCGTCCTCCATCGCCAGATCCACGATCGGGATGCCGAAGACGCTCCTCGTCGGCAACCCGCTCGTGGTCATCCGTCGCGCCCTGTCCGCTCCGCCGCAGCGGCCCGAGCTAGAACAGCGTATAGATGAACGGCGCCGCCGCAGTTCCGCCGAGCAGCACCAGCAGCCCGAGGCCCAGGATCGAGATGACGATCGGCGCGAGCCACCACTTCTTGTTGTCCTTCAGGAAGTCCCAGAACTCCGAGACCAGGCTTCCCTGGCGAGTCTCGGACTGCTTCATGAAGTCGTTCTTGCTCTCGCGGGGATTCGACACGGCGGCCTCCGTCAGAACTGCTTGAAGTAGGAATCGCGCGGCCGCTCGGGCCGCGCATCGAGCCAGTAGGTCTTCGCGTTCGGGAGCAGGCGGCGGTCCATCGGATCGTTTCCGAAGAGCCGCATCACGAGCCCGATCGGGGCGATCACCACGTAGAACAGCGTCGCCATGATCACGTACGAGAGCACGAAGCCGA
>CAZMKX010000015.1:0-17398 GCA_964566375.1 uncultured Myxococcales bacterium | reverse complement strand
AGGTCGTCTCGACCTCGACGAGCTGCTGCTGCATCGCGTTCATCTCTTCGTTCTGCGACTCGACCTGCGCTTCGAGCTGCTTCGCATAGATCGAATAGCTCTCCGCGTCGGCGAGCGCGCGGCGGTACTCCGACAGCAGGCCCTGCGTCTCGTCGTCGAGCTTGTTGATGCGCTCCTGCGAAGCGCGAGCCGCTTCGTCGGAAGCCATCTGCTCCTTGACGACGCGGTCGAGCCCTTGCGTCGCTTGTGCGGGCGCGAGCTCGGGAACGAGTCCCAGCGCGCACGCCAGCGCGATTCCCCACCTCATCGCCGTGTACTCCATCTGCGTATCGACGGCCGGAGACTAGGTGGACTGATTGCCGGCGCCGTCGCGGATTCGTGAAGAAATCGTGAGGGGACGGACCGGGACTGCGACGATTCTCAGGGTGCTGCGGCCGCGCTGGCGGGCTTGCCGCCAAAGGCGCGATCGAGCGCGAGCGTCAGCTCCGGCACCGCCCCCGGATGCCATGCGGATTCGTACAGGACGCGTCCCTCGCTGGTGAGCAGGAGCACGACGGGCGGCTTCGTGCCCTCCTCGAGCAGCGATCGGGTGTACGACTCCGCAAGGTGGTCGTAGACGAACGGGACGGTCCACTTCGCGGCACGGAGCTTCTCGCGCAGCTCAGGGTCGGGGTGCTCGCCTTGCGGGAACAGAATCGTCGTCACGCCGTGTCGTTCCTGCAGCGGCGCGAGCGTCGCAGCGATTCCGGCAAAGCTCGGAGCATCGGGATCGGCGAAGACGCACACGAAGCCCGGCTTCTCGGTCACGATCGGAAACGGATACGGGCGGAGCGTGTCCGACGCCGAATCCACCAGACGCGGCCCGAGCGCGAGCACGAAGTTCGGCGCGACCTTCTCGAGCTCGCCGGTGCGCACCTGATTGGCGCGCGCCACCAGATCCGTCTGCGCGACGGGGAGCTCGGCGCGGCCATCGCGGCCGAAGTCGATCCGCGCCACCCCGCCGGGCTCGACGCGAATCAGCACGCCGACGAGACCGTCCTGGGTGCGCGCGACCTGGTACGGCCAGAAGCGTTCGATCTCGAGCAGCGTCGACTCGGTGACGGCGGCCGCGCCCGGCTCGGCGACCCGGTGAACGGGGACGTCCGTCACCGGCAGCGCGGCGGTGAGCGCGAGAAGCAGAAGCCTGATCATCATCTTCGTCGGAGCTCCGCGGCCGAAATGGGAACCGCCACCCCTCGGGGTGGCGGCTCCGATTTCTAGCTTCGAGTCACTTGGATCAGGCGGAGCGGCGGCGGAATGCCGCGAACGCCGCCAGGCTGGCTCCCAGGAGCACGGCCGTGGCCGGCTCCGGGACCGGGGGGACGATGTTCCCGCTGATCGCGAGGTTGTCGATGCGCGTGTTCGCGCCCGTCGGATCGACGGTGAAGCGAACGAACGCGGCGTCGGACGGAAGCGAGCTGAGGTTCAGCGTGAAGAGCGTGTCGATCGCGGTGAGCGTGCGCGAGCCGGCGGAGGTGTAGTTCACCCCGTCGGCCGAGTACGCGACCGCGACCGTCGACGAGCCGCTGTCGGTCTGTCCGCCGAAGCTGACCGACCAATCGCTGCCCAGGCCGGGAATCGTGTCCGTGTAGGCCGCGAACACGAAGCTGACGGCGCTGCGGATCTGGAGCGACAGGTCGTTTGCGTAGATCTGACCTTCGTCCTGAAGCACCGTGTACGAGTCGAAGGGCACGAGACCCGGGCCGGTGACCGGCGCGTTGACGTTGGAGGCGAGTGACCCGGTCGTCGGAGTCACCTGGGAACTCGCGGAGCCCGGGTTGACGTTCGTCGAGCCGAAGCTGCCGTTGAAGTAGAGCGTTCCGAACGCGGCCGACGCCGATCCCGCGCCGAAGGTGGGATCGAGGTTGGAGTAGTTCGCGGTCAGAACGTTGGTGTAGTCCGCACCGTCGACGCTGAGCTCGCCGGTCGCGAAGTACTGCGAGAAATCCCAGCCGGCGATCATCGCAGCCTGCGCCGAGCCCGTGAGGGCCACGGACAAGGCCAGTGAGCCGAGAGCGGTCGTGAGGAACTTGATCTTCATGGAGATGGAACCTTTTCGAATGGAGTTTGGAACGAGAAGCGGGCTCAGTTCGCGAGCAGGCCGCCGACGTTGAGCGCGGTCCAGCCGGTCGTCCACAGCGTGGTCGCCGTGCGATCGAAGGCGCCGCGATACGTCACCTTTCCAAGGCCGGGGCCCTGCGGCGCGACGCAGCCCGCCGTGCCGGTCAATCCCGCGTTCGGACGCGGGTTGATCGGCGTCGGCTTCAGGCTCGCGTCGAGCTTGCCTGCGGCGTTGCCGGTCGGATCGAAGGTCTGATCCTCGTTGGCCAGGCCCGGGAACGCGGCCACGTTGATCGTGTTCGCGGAGCTGGCGAGACCGCCCCAGCTGACTTCCAGGTTGTTGCCGTTCGTTCCGGCCAGCGTCTCGAGCGCGTCGAGCGCACCGGTGTCGTCGAACGTGGTGCAGGCGTAGCCGAGCAGACCCGCGTTGGTGTTGTCGGTCACGCTGTAGCTCGGCACTTCCTGGCCGGCCGCCGACGGCGCGATCTCGACGCCCTCTTCCGAGCCCGTGTTGAGCACGATCGAGTCGTAGACCCAGCCCGCGAAGCCGTTGCGCATCTGGATGCCGCGATTCGTCGCCGCCACCGACGTGGGCGTGAAGAACTGCGGCGCGTCGGGCGTGGAGCCGATCAGCGTCTGGTTGTACATGCCGGGGTTCGAGAGCGGCCACGGCGTCGGATCGATCGCGCTTCCGTCCTGGGCGATGCGCGTGTTCACGTTGGCGTTGAACGCGGAGTTGTCCGGGCGGAAGTCGTCGCCGTCGTACTCGCCGGCCTTGTCGCCGGAAGCCGAGCCGAACGCCGCGCCGCTGTTCTCGTTGAAGAACGGCATGATGCCGAACAGGAACTGGTTCAGGCCCGTGTAGCCCTGGTCGAGGTCGAACATGTCGTCGCCGACGAACGAGACGAACAGGTTCTTGCCGTTCACGGTGCCACCGAACCACTCGATGCCGTCGTCGAAGTTGCAGTAGATGTCGATGTTCTCGAGCGTCGTGCCGTCGCCGACGGCGCCGAGCGACAGCCCGTTCAGCTCGTTGCTGTTGCCGATCTCGTCGCCCGCGTGGCGGATCGAGACGAAGCGCAGGCTGCCCGAATTGTCGTGTGGCTCGACGCCGCCGTAGGTCACGTCCGCGACCGGAAATCCCGGAACCGTCATGCCTTCGATCGTCGCCTTGCCGTAGCCGAGGCCGGCCTTGTTGGCGAGGTTCGTCGGGGCGCTTCCGAGGATGACGACGCCGCCCCAGAGCGCGACGTTTCCGACGCCCGCCTTGTTGAGCGGCGCGAGCGGCGCGGTGGCGGGCGTATCGTCGAGAAAGACGTCGCCCGGTACCCAGGCATCCTCGAAGCCGTCGCCGTTGTCGTCGTCGGCGATCCCGTCGTCGTTGTTGTCGACCGCGGCGGTCGTCATGATGATCGGGCTCGACGCCGAGCCGTTCGCGATGATGCGACCGGTCTGCGTCACGATGATCGATCCGGGCGTGCCGACCGTCGAGCCGGCCTGAACCGCGGCCGTGCGCGGCTGTCCGCGCACGATGGTGCCGGGCAGGATCGTGAGCGTGGCGCCGTTCTTCACGAAGATCGGCGCTTGCAGGATGATCGGGCTCGGGTTCGTGACGTTGCCCCAGGTAGTGTTGGTCGTGATCGGAGCGCTGACGATGGTCTGCGCTCCCGCGCCGGCGGCGAGGCCGGTGAGGGTCAGCGCAAGGGCTGCGAGTCGGATCTTTTGCATCTGTTTGTGCTCTCTCTTCCTTGGGTCGTTTTTCGAAGATGCGCTGCTGAGCGAAAAGCACGCACCGGACGAAGAGGAGCATCGCAAGCCGGAATTACGGACCCGCTTCGTTCCCGCTACGTGTGCGAGGCGAATCGAGGGGCGCTACCGACGCAGAATCCTCACGACTCTTTCGCTCAGAACGAGAGCGAGTACGTGAGCGAGATCGAGTAGTCCAAACCGATCTTGTAGGACCGCTCCGCGACCTTGCTGTTGGTCTGCTCCTGGTCGTAGACGATGCGGCGCGTGGAATCGGTCAGGTTCTTGACGTTGCCCTTCAGCGTGATGTCGCCGCCGATGGCGGCCACGGGCCAGCTCTGGCTGGCGACGAGATTCAGCTGCGTGATCGAGTCGACGTAGCGGTCGAGCGTCAGCGACGTGACCGTGCCGTCGGGCGCCACCGCTGCGCTGCCCGCGGCGTCGAGGATGTCGCTGATCGCGAAGAAGTTCAGCGAGATCTTCGTGCCCCAGTCGGGGTTGTCGAAGCTGATGTCCGCGTTCGCGATCCACTCCGGCTGGCCGAAGAGGCGCCGGTCCGGCTCGTAGGACTCGAACTTGACCGGCTGGCCCTTGGGCACGCCGAAGAACGCGCCCGAGCGCGCGAGCTCCGCGTCGGTGCGATCCACCTTGGCGTCGATGTAGGTGAAGTTCCCGCCGAGCGAGAAGTACTGCGCGAAGTCCGGCCCGATGAAGCCCAGGTTCTTGCGCGCCTCGAGCTCGACGCCGAAGAGCCGTGCGTCGCTCGGGTTGTTGAAGAAGGTGCGGTACAGCGCGCTCGAGTCCCCTTCGAAGTTCGTCGGGTCGCGGATGACGATGCTCTCGATCGGCTTCTCGATCGTCTTGTAGAACACGCTGAGCGCGCCGAGATCCCCCGACTCGCCCCAGGTGTACTCGGTGCGCAGGTCGTAGCTCGTGACGTCCGAGAGCGTGAGCTGCGGATTGCCGACGATCAGGTCGTCCGACCCGGGCTCGACCGAGACGTAGAAGCCCATCTCGCGGAATGACGGGCGAGCCACGGTCTGCGAGTACGCGCCGCGCAGGTTCAGGCCCTCGAGCGGCCGGTAGGTGAAGCCCAGCGCGGGAAGGACGCGCGTCTCGTCCACGTCGCCATTGATGAACGAAGCGATCTCTTCCTGGTTGACGAGGTCGACGTATCCGGTCGACGGGTTGACCGGCACGTCGATGCCGAGGAGCTCGTCGTTGAAGGTCGTGCCCGGCGGAACCGGCACGCCGACCTCGGCCCGATCGGGATTGTCGAGCCGATCGAAGAAGAGGTACTTGTTCGGAAAGATGGCGGGTGAGCCGTCGAACGCGAGCTCGCCGGTGAACGGGTCGTTGCGCGATTCGATCTGGAGTGATTCGAAGCGGGCGCCCGCGAGCAGGTCCAGGTCTTCCCAGAGCGTCGCCTTCCCGCCGAAGCTCTCGGCCTGGATCTCGCGCGTGCCTTTGCTCGTCGACTCACGCGTGCCGGCGAGCAGCCCGTTGTTCTGACGATCCAGGTCGGCGGAGATCTGCTTGCCGAGCCCTCCGGCGGTCGTCGACGAGAGCGCGAACTGCGAGCTGCCGCTCACGCTCGCGTTCTCGAGGAAGTTCGACCCGACGTCGCGCTTCGCGCGCTCGTACCAGTACCCGCCGTTCAGCTTCAGCGTGACGGCACTGCCGAGATCGAACTCGTAATCGACGTCGAGCCGAGCGAAGTCCTGGTTCTCGTGGATGTCGTTGGTGTTCGTGTAGATGTTGTCGTTCACGTAGAAGCGGCCCTTGCCGAGTGACTCGACCGTGACGGGGAACCTCGTGGGAATGTCCGTCTTGTCGTCCGGCTCGTAGAAGTAGCGCGCGCCGAAGGTTTCCTCGTTCTGCGTGGTCCGCGCAGTGTTCGCGGCCCAGCTGAAGTGCAAGCCGTCGATCGCATCGGCGGTGTGATCGCCGTTCACCTGATACACGACGAGGTCGCGTTTGACGTCGAACGAGTCGCTCTCGGAGAAGCTCGCGGACCAGAGCGGGCCGCGGCTCGGCGAATCGTTGGCGTTGCCGCGAACGCCGCGCGCGATCCACGACGTCGGCGTGGCGTATCCGTCGAAGTCGGAGTTCCGGTCGATCTCTTCGTCGTTCGCCTGCTTCTCGGCGAGACGGCTGTAGTCGAAACCCTCGAGGTAGCCGTTCTCGTACAGCTGGATCGTCTTGTTCTTCTTCTCGGTGTAGAAGTAGGTCGTGTCGATCTTGTGGTGGCCCTCGGTGTCGAGGTCGAAGCCGAAGCCGACGTAGCGGGTCTCCTGCTGCGTCTTCTCGCTTTCGGTCAGATCGAAGCTCCCGTCGGTCAGGCTGAGGACGCCGAGCGACAGGTCGCCGGGGCTGATGACTTGAGCGGGCGGCGGGAACTGCCGGGTCTGCGATTTCTTCGGCTCGGCGCCGCCCGCGTCGCCCTCGGCTTCGTTGTAGTCGACCTCGGTTCCGCCGACGACCTTGTAGCGGATCTCGCGTTCGGCGAACGCGCCTCGGCCGCCGACGGCGAACGCGAAGTCGCTTTCGACGGTGTCCCAGCCGTCGGTCTCGCTGCCCATCGGCGAGCCACCGTTCAGGTTGTAGAACTTGTCGATCGCGTTCGAGTTCCAGCCCGTGCCACCGGTGAGCTTGAAGTCGAACGTCTCGGGGTAGTCGTTCGTGAGGATGTTGATCGCGCCGCCCGACGAATTGCTCGGCGAATCCGGCGCGAAGGTCTTGGTGACCGCCAGATTGGTCACGATGTCGGAGGCGAAAAGGTCGAGCTGCACCGACTGACTGTCGGGATCCGGGCTTGGAACGACCGCGCCGTTGTAGAGCGTGCTCGAGTAGCGATCCTCGAGGCCGCGGATGATCGCGAACTGGCCGCCCACCACGTTCACGCCGGGCACGAACTTCAGCGCGTCGGCTACGTCGGACGCCGCGAACTTCGAGAACTCCGCGGCGGAGAGCGTGTCGAGCATCTGGTCGGATTCCATGCGCGAGGCGGCCAGGATCTCCTCCATGGGCGAGGCCTCGACGACGAACTCCTCGAAGCCGGGCATCTCTTCCGCGGCCTCGGGCGGAAGCGCCGGCAGCGGAAAGTCGGCGCGATTCGCTTCGCCGGGCTTCACCGCGAAGCTCATCATGGTCGAGAGCCGGTAGCCCCGCTTCTCGAAGCGCAGGTTGTAGCTGCCGGCCGGAATCGCGGGGAACTCGTAGGCGCCGTTGGCGTCGGTGGTTCGCTCCTCCTCGCGCGGCGAGCCGCCGGGCGGGCCCGGGGGGAAGACGACCGTCACCTTCACGCCCTCGAGCGGCGCCGCCGAATCGGCGTCGATCACGACGCCGCGCACGCTGCCATCGAGCGGCACGGGGTCTTGCGCCCGGCTTCCCGCCGCGAGCAGGAACGAGAGGCAGAGCACGCCGATGATTCGCGCCAGGAGGTCCGTCTTCATGTGCGGCGCGGATCAAAGCGCAGCGAAAAGGGGGAGACTCGACGTCCTCGTGAGGGAATCGAGGCGATTGCACGACGAGCGCGAGTGGAGCGACGGAGTCGCCCGATGTGACGATCCGGTGACGACACGGGACGACGCTTTCCTGCGTCACTCGCGAGATCCACACCGAGCCTTCACCGCGCTGCAATCTTGCGGTGCTACCCATGCCGACGTGGTGGTGCGTGTCCTGGTCGTCGATTCCGATCCGGCGGGCCGGCAGGAGATCTGCCGAGCGCTCGAGCGCAGCGGCTTCGAGCTGCTCGAGACGAGCTCCGCGGCGCAAGCGGGCGAGATGCTGCGCGGCGAGCCGCCGGGCGCGGTCGTGGTCGACACGTTGCTCAGCGATCAGTCGGGCTTCGCCGTCTGCCGCACGATCCGCGAATCACCCGACACGAAGGACGTTCCGATCCTGATGCTTTCGCGATCGAGCTCCGACATGGACCGGATCCTCGCGCTCGAAGCCGGCGCGGACGACGTGCTCGCGCGCCCCTTCTTTCCGCGCGAGCTCGCGCTCCGGGTCCGCTCGGTGCTGCGCCGCAGCGGGCCCGCGCCCGGAAGCGCACGCGACGCGGAGCCGCTCGAGTACGGCCCCCTGCGCCTCGACGAGGTGCGGCGCTCCGTGACCGCGGCCGGGAAGCCGGTCGAATTGACCGGAACCGAGTTCGCCGTTCTGGCCCTCCTCATGAGCAAGCCCGGTCGCGCCTTCACGCGCGAGGAGATCCTCAGCGACCTCTGGTCGGGGAGCGGCGCGCGCACGCTGCGCGTCCTGGATACGCACGTGAAGGGGATCCGGCGAAAGCTGGGCGAATACGCCTGGATCCTGGAAAGCGTCCACGGCGTCGGATATCGGCTGGCGGGGCTGCCCTAGAACGAACCCAAGCTTTGCCGGCAGCTTCCGTGTGGTGCGCGGCCTCACGCGTATGTCACCGAAATGTAATATGATTCCCGGCCCCACCCGTTACCGTTTCCGAGGCCGAGATGCAGACCCCAGCCGACGCCAACGCGGGCGCCCCCCCGCTCGACGCCGCCAACCAGGCCAGCCGCTTCCTCAACCGCGAGCTGTCGTGGCTCGACTGGAACCGCCGCGTGCTCGCGCTGGCGGAGGATCGCGCGCAGAAGCTGCTCGAGCGCGTGAAGTACCTGGCGATCGTCGGCTCGAATCTCGACGAGTTCTTCCAGGTCCGCGTGGCGGGCCTTCGCGCGCAGGTCGACGCGGGCGTCACCGCCCCCGCCTCCGACGGCCGCACGCCGCGCGAGCAGCTGGCGCTGATCCGCATGCAGGTGCTCGAGCAGCTGCGCGCCCAGGAGAACCTGCTGCACAAGGAGGTCCTGCCGGCGCTCGCCGAGCGCGGGATCCGGCTGGTGGGCTGGTCCGACCTGGACGAGGTCGAGCGCGCGCGCTTCCAGCGCATCTTCGAGGAGCAGATCCTGCCCGTCCTCACGCCGCAGGCGGTCGATCGCGCGCACCCGTTCCCGTACATCTCGAACCTGTCGTTGAACCTGGCGGTCTTCGTCCGCGAGTCGGGCGCGACCGAGAGTCGTTTCGCGCGCGTGAAAGTGCCCGGCCTGCTGCCGCGCTTCTACGCGCTTCCCGACGGCGAGCGCTTCCTGCCCGTCGAGCAGCTCATCGCCGCGCACCTCGACGCGCTCTTCCCGGGCATGGAGATCGTCTCGCACCACCCGTTCCGGCTCACGCTCGACGCCGATCTCGCCGTCGACGAGGACGACGCGGACGACCTGCTCCTGGCCATCCAGTCCGGACTTCAGCGCCGACTGCGCACGAACGATGCAGTGCGGCTCGAGGTCGATCGCAGCATGTCGACCCACGTTCGGGACTCGCTGATCGCGGAGCTCGAGCTCGAGCCCGACGAAGTCTACGTCCTCGACGGTCCGCTCGGGCTCTCGAGCCTGTGGTCGCTCTACGCGCTGAACCGGCCGGAGCTGAAGGACGACCCGTGGGTGCCGCAGACGCCACCGCGCCTGCTGGCCAACGGAATCTCGACCGACCTCTTCCGCGTGCTCAGCGACGGCGACGTGCTGATGCACCACCCCTACGACTCCTTTCGCGCGTCGGTCGAAGCCTTCCTGACGCAGGCGGCGAACGATCCGGACGTGCTCGCGATCAAGCACACGCTGTACCGCACGTCCGGACGGGACAATCCGATCGTGCGCGCGCTGATGCGCGCGGCGCAGAGCGGCAAGGAGGTCGTCGCGCTGATCGAGCTCAAGGCGCGCTTCGACGAGGGCTCGAACATCGAGTGGGCGCGCCGCATGGCACAGGCTGGCGTGCACGTCGTCTACGGCATCGTCGGCCTGAAGACGCACGCGAAGATCGCGCTGGTCGTGCGCCGCGAGGGCAGCACCATGCGCCGCTACTGCCACATCGGCACCGGGAACTACAACCCGACCACCGCGGACACCTACGAGGACGTCGGCCTGCTCTCGTCGCGCCCGGAGCTCGGTGCGGATCTCGCGGAGGTCTTCAACTACCTCACGGGCTGCGGACGTCCGAGCGGCTACCGCCGGCTTCTCGTCGCGCCCGCGACGCTGCGTTCGCGGCTCCTCGACGAGATCCGGCGCGAGGCCGAGTCCGGCAACGGCCGCATCGCGATCAAGGTGAACAACCTGTCGGACGACGGGATCATCGAGGCGCTCTACGCGGCGTCGCAGGCCGGCACCGAGATCGACCTGATCGTGCGCAGCATCTGCTGCCTGCGGCCGGGTGTGCCGGGTCTCTCGGAGCGGATCCGCGTGCGCTCGACGCTGGGCCGCTTCCTCGAGCACTCGCGCATCTTCCGCTTCGGCCATCCCGACCGCACGCCGCGCTACCTGATCGGGTCCGCGGATCTGATGACCCGCAACCTCGATCGCCGCGTCGAGACGCTGGTGCAGATCGACGATCCCACGCTGCAAGCGCGGCTCGAGGAGATCCTTTCGGTGAACCTCGATCCGAATCCGCTCTCCTGGTCGCTCGGACCGGACGCCGTGTGGCGACGCGAGCCGCAAACGGGCGTGCCGACCTCGCACGAGCGGTTCCAGCACCTGGCGCGGCTGCGCGCGAGCGCGGACGAGAAGAATCCGCTGCGATCGTCGCCCTGAGCCGCAGCGCGCGCGCGAATCTCGCACTACTCTAGGCACCGAGGGTGGGAGTGAAGATCTATCTGATCCGTCACGGGAAGGCGCAGCGTCGCCTCGGCTGGGAGCATGCCGATGCGATGCGTCCCCTCACGCCGGCGGGCCAGGACCAGGCGATGGGGCTCGTCGAGCGCTTCGACGGTGTGCCGATCGCGCGCGTGCTCTCGAGCCCGGCGCTGCGCTGCCGACAGACCGCGGAGCCGATCGCCGCGCGATTCGCCCGCCCGGTCGAGGTCGAGGCGCGGCTCGCCGAGGGCGCGAGCCTCTCCGGCGCGCTCTCGCTCGTGCGCTCGCTGAACGGCGACCCCGCCGTGCTCGTCTGTCACGGCGATCTGATCCCGGCGCTGGTCGAGAAGTTCGTGCCCGGCGCGCTCTCGCTGGAAGGCGGAGCGGGCTGTCCGAAAGGCTCGACGTGGCTGCTCCAGGACGGCGCGAACGGCCGGCCGCGCGCAGCCTATCTGCCCCCACCGCGCGTCGGCGCCGCGTCGCCGGACGTCGACACCAAACAGCGTATCGGCGTGGTCGATCTGGGCAGCACCTCGTTCACGCTTCTCGTCGCCGACGTGACCCGCGACGGTCACATCGTGCGCGTCTCGCGCGAGCGCGAGATGCTCCGGCTCGGCGCGGCGCTCGCGCAGGACTCGAAGCTCTCGGACGAGCTCTGCGACCGCGCGGTCGAGGGCGCACGACGTCTCGGTCGGCTCGCGGACCGGGCCGGTGCCCAGGAGCTGGTGGCGGTCGCGACCTCGGCCGTGCGCGATGCGAAGAACGGAAGGAAGCTCGCGGAGCGGCTGGGGCGCGCGCTCGGCTGCGAGGTGCGGATCCTCTCCGGCGAAGAGGAGGCGCGGCTGATCTTCGCCGCCTTCCAGCGGCGCGTGGGCCTGGGAGACGAGAACGCGCTGGGCCTCGACCTGGGCGGCGGAAGCCTCGAGCTCGCAGTCGGCAACTCGACCGGGCTGCGCTTCGAGACGACGCTGCGGCTCGGCGTCACGCGGCTTCACGGCGAGCTCGTCGGCTCCGACCCGATGGGCTCGGCCGAAGCGCGCGCGATCCGTGCACGCGTCGAGGACGCGCTCGACCCGATCGCAGGGCGCGTTCGCGCGCTCGGGCCCGTGCGCTGCATCGCCGCGGGCGGCTCGGTGCGCGCCCTCGCGCGCATCGTGCTCGGCGCTCCCGACGACGCGCCGACCTCCGACCTGCGCGGGCTGCTCGTCTCGGCCGAGGACTTCGACGCCCTCGCGCGCCGCCTTCAACGCTCCACGCACGCGGAGCGGCTCGCGATCCCGGGCATCGACGAGAAGCGCGCGGATCTGATTCCGACCGGCGCGGTGATCATGGCCACCGTTCTCGAGCGGCTCTCGCTGCGCGGCCTGATGATCTGCGACTGGGGACTTCGCGAGGGCGTGATTCTGGGCGCGCTCGCAGCGCGGGCGTTCGACCTTCCGCGCGGAGGCGTGTTCCAGACGGGTTGACCGGCTCGACTAGAACCCGTTCTAATACGGCCCTTCTCGAGGAGAAGGCCCGATGTACATCGATCTCACGCCCGAGCTCAAGATCCTGCGCGACCAGCTGCGCGGCTACTTCGCGAAGCTGATGACGCCCGAGCTGCAAGCGGAGCTCGCGAAGGGCGGAGAAGGCGGCGGTCCGCAGTACCGCAAAGCGCTGAAGAAGATGGGCCGCGATGGTTGGCTCGGGATCGGCTGGCCGAAGGAGTACGGTGGCCAGGACCGCACCCCGCTCGAGCAGTTCCTGTTCGCGGACGAGGTCCAGCGGGTCGGCTTTCCGCTTCCTTTCCTCACGCTCGGGACCGTCGGGCCGACGCTGATGGCCTACGGCGGAGCCGAGGTCAAGAACGAGATCCTGCCGCGGATCCTCGCCGGAGACCTGCATTTCGCGATCGGCTACTCGGAGCCGGGCGCGGGCACGGATCTGGCGTCGCTCAAGACCAGCGCGCATCGCGAGGGCGACGAGTGGGTGATCAACGGCCAGAAGACCTTCACGAGCCTGGCCGACTTCGCGGACTACATCTGGCTCGCCGCGCGCACGGACCCGAGCGCGAAGAAGCACCGCGGCATCTCGATCTTCATCGTTCCCACGACCGCGCCCGGCTTCAAGCTCACGCCGATCTGGACGATGGCGGACGTGCGTACGAACGCGACCTACTTCGACAACGTGCGCGTTCCTGCGCACTACCTGATCGGGGGCGAGAACAACGGCTGGGGGCTGATCACGAACCAGCTGAATCACGAGCGCGTCTCGCTGTTCCCGATCGGACCATTCGAACGACTGCAAGGGGACGTGCTGCGCTGGGCGCAGAAGACGAAGCTCGCGGACGGCCGACACGTGATCGATCAGCCGTTCGTGCGCCGCAACCTGGCGAAGTGTCACGCCGGCGCCGAAGCGCTGAAGCTCATGCTCTGGAAGCAGGCATGGACGCTCACCCACTCGCGCCTGCACCCGGCCGAGGCCTCGACGGTGAAGGTCTACGCGTCGGAGTTCTTCGTCGAGGCGTATCGGCTCCTGATGGAGGTCTTCGGTGCGGCCGGGAAGCTCAAGCCCCGCTCGCCCGGCGCGATCCTCGCGGGACGCGTCGAACGCATGTACCGATCGGCTCTGATCCTCACGTTCGGCGGTGGCACGAACGAGGTGCAGCGCGACATCATCGCGATGGCGGGCCTGCAGATGCCGCATTACAAGGAATAGTGTCGCCATGAACTTCGCCTACAGCGACGATCAGAAAGCGCTCGCCGAGCTCGCGCGAAAGATCCTGACGGACAAGGCGACGCACGAGCGCGTCGGCTTGATCGAGAAGAGCGACGACGGCTTCGACCGCGAGCTCTGGAGCGAGCTGGCCAGGGCCAGCCTGCTCGGCGCTTGCCTGCCCGAGGCATATGGCGGCAGCGGCCTGGGCATGATCGAGCTGTGCTGCCTGCTCGAGGAGATCGGGCGAGCGGTCGCGCCGGTGCCGTTCTGGGCGACGCTCGCGCTCGGCGCGCTGCCGATCGCGCAGTTCGGCTCACCTGCGCAGAAGTCCGCCTACCTGCCCGGCGTGGTCTCGGGCGAGATCGTGCTCAGCGGGGCCTTCGAGGAGGCCGACTGCGACGATCCGTCGCGGCCGTCGACGCGCGCGGTGCGCGACGGCGTGAACTGGCGGCTCACGGGCACGAAGATCACGGTTCCGGCGGCGCACATCGCCGCGCGCGTGCTCGTTCCCGCGTCGCTCGGCGGCGGACGCGTGGGGCTCTTCCTCGTCGATCCGAAGGCGCCCGGCGTGAAGCTCGAGATGCAGCGCGCGACGAGCCGCGAGCCGGTCGCGACGATGAAGCTCTCGCGCGCGAAGGTGCTCGCGGCCGACGTGCTCGGCAAGACGGCTGCGGGAGCGAAGATGGTCGCCTGGATCAGCGAGCGCGCGATCACGGGGCTCTGCGCGATGCAGGTCGGCGTCGCCGATCGCGCGCTGCGCATGACGGCCAGGTACACGAGCGAGCGAAAGCAGTTCGACCGCCCGATCGGCAGCTTCCAGGCCGTGCACCAGCGCGCGGGCGACGCCTACGTCAACCTCGAGGCGATGCGGCTCACGATGCAGCAGGCGGCGTTCCTGCTCGCCGAGAACCGACCCGCCTCGCGGGCGGTGTCGGTAGCGAAGACATGGGCAGCCGACGGCGGGAACCAGGCGACCTACGCGGCGCAGCACCTGCACGGCGGAATCGGCATGGACAACGACTATCCGCTGCACCGCTCGTACCTGTGGACGCGACAGATCGAGCTCACGCTCGGCTCCGCCGCGCGCCACCTCGAGCGGATCGGCGACGCACTCGCGAAGGGCTAACGCCCCTTGTACACGGGCTTCCGTTTCTCGGCGAAGGCGCGCGGCCCTTCCTTCGCGTCCTCGCTCGCGAACACCGGCCAGCCGAGCTCGAGCTCCTTCTCGAGCGCCTCCGACTCGGGCAGGCTCTCGTCGTACAGTCGCAGCGACTTCAGGATCGCCTGAACCGAGAGCGGACCGTTCTCGCAGATCGTCTCTGCGATCGCGCGCGCCTCGGCGAGCGCGGACCCGGTCGGCACGACGCGCCCGATCAAGCCGAACTCCTTCGCCTCCACGGCGCTCACGTGGCGGCCCGTCAGGAGGATCTCCGCGGCGAGCGTGTACGGAATCTGCCGCCGAAGCCGGATCGTCGAGCCGCCGAGCGGGAAGAGGCCTCGCTTCGCCTCGGTCACGCCGAAGACCGCCGACTCGCCCGCGACGCGGATGTCCGTGCCCTGCAGGATCTCCGTCCCGCCCGCGACGGCGTAGCCTTCGACGGCCGCGATGATCGGCTTCATCGGACGGTTGTGACGCAGTAGCGCCTGCCAGTGCAGATCGGGCACCTCCTTCATGCGCTTCTGCATCTCCTCGTCCGGCTTCTCCCGCCCCATCGTCTTCAGGTCTGCTCCCGCGCAGAACGTGCCGCCGGCGCCGGTCAGGATCGCGCAACGCAGTTCTGCGTCGCGATCGAGAAGCCGCCAGGCTTCGTACATTCGCCAGAGCATGTCGGGCGAGAGCGCGTTCTTCGCTTCGGGCCGGTTCAGGGTCACCACGAGGACGTGGCCTTCTCGCTCGACGATCGCGTGAGGGGAGCTCATTCGGGGATTGGAACACGTTCCAATCGGCCCCTCAAGCGTCTTGCCCGCCCCGGTAGAACGTGTTCTAATCGGCTCATGAACCTCGCCGAGATCGACCTCAACGACCCCGACCAGTTCGTCGAGCGGACCCCGCACCACTGGTTCAAGGCGCTGCGCGCGAAGGATCCCCTGCACTGGCACGAGGAGAAAAACGGGCCCGGCTTCTGGTGTGTGACCAAGTACGAGGACGTGAAGACCGTCTCGCGGAATCCGCTCCTGTTCTCCTCCTGGCAGGGCGGCACGAACATCGAGGACCGCGACGAGGCGGGGCTCTCGGGTCTGCGGATGATCATGCTGAACATGGACCCTCCGCAGCACGTGAAGTTCCGTCGCATCGTGCAGCGCGGGTTCACCCCGCAGATGGTCGGCAAGCAGGAGCCATACCTGCGCGCGCTCGCGCGCAGGATCGTCGATGCCGTCGCGAAGCGGGGGGAGTGCGAGTTCGTGGAGGAGCTCGCGGCCGAGCTCCCGCTGCAGGTGATCTGCGAGCTGATGGGCGTCCCGCAGGAAGATCGCAAGCTGATCTTCGATCTCTCGAACAAGCTGATAGGCTTCGACGACCCCGAGTTCCAGAACACCGAAGCCGACGCCCGCGACGCGTCCGCGCAGATGTTCGGCTTCGCGATGAAGCTCGCCGAGAAGTACCGGGCGAACCCGGCCGACAACCTGACGACCGCGCTCCTGATGCACGAGATCGACGGTGAGAAGCTGAACGAGATCGAGTACTGCTCGTTCTTCCTGCTGCTCGCCGTCGCGGGGAACGAGACGACGCGAACCGTCACGACGAACGGCATGCGCGCATTGCTCGAGCATCCCGACCAGCTCCGCCGCCTGGTCGCGAATCCGGCGCTCGTGCCGCTCGCGGTCGAGGAGTTCGTGCGCTTCGATCCCGCCGTGCACTACTTCCGGCGCACTGCCACCGAGGACACGGAGCTGCGCGGCCGGAAGATCGCCAAGGGCCAGAAAGTCGTCATGTGGTACCCATCCGCGAATCGCGACGAGGAGATTTTCAGCGAGCCCGATCGCTTCGATGTCGGTCGCGAGCACAATCCTCACCTCGCGTTCGGGATCGGCGAGCACTTCTGCCTGGGCGCGAACCTGGCACGGCTCGAGCTCGTGGTGATCTTCGAGGAGATCCTGAAGCGCCTGAAGAATCCGCGCCTCACGGCCACGCCGCGGCGGCTGCGCTCGAACTTCATCAACGGGGTGAAGGAGATGCGCATCGCGTTCGATCCCGAGCCGGGCTGAGCCGGGTCAGCGTCTCGACGCCGGCCAGACTCCGCGAAGCCGGAGCGCCTCGCCGAGCAGCGCCAGGTAGCGTGCGCGCGGGATCTCGACACAGCCGAAGCGCGCGAGGTGCTTCGTCACGAACTGCGTGTCGAGCAGCGTGAATCCGCCGCCGCGCAGGATCTCGACGAGCCGCACCAGGCAGACCTTCGACGCGTCGGTGCCGCCCTGCTCCGGCCGGCTGAACATGCTCTCGCCGCAGAACGCCGCGCCGAGGTGAACGCCGTACAGCCCGCCGACGAGCCGATCGTCGCGAAACGCTTCGACGCTGTGCGCAAAGCCGCGCGTGTGCAGCTCGACGTACGCTTCGATCAGCCGCTCGTCGAGCCAGGTGTCGCGCCGGCCGGGGCGCGACTCGGCGCAGGCGCGGATCACGCGCTCGAACGCCGTGTCGGTGCGGACCTCGAAGACGCCCTTGCGCAGAGCGCGGGCGAGCGTCTTGGGGACGTGGAACCGGTCGAGCGGAATGATCGCGCGCGGGTCCGGGCTGTAGTACCCGATCTCGCCCGTGTCGGGATCGACCATCGGGAAGATCCCGCGCGCGTAGACGCGCAGCAGAAGCTCCGCGTCCGGGTTCTGCGGATCCATCGGAGCCGAGCCTGTCACACGCTCCGGCCGCCGGCAACGCTCAGCGGCCGCGAGCTCGCAGACTCATCGCCGCGCTCGCGCAGAGCCAGATCGACGCGGCGACGCCGACGTAGACGGGCCCCGACGGGAGGTCCGCGTGGTACGAGATCGCGAATCCGCCCAGGCTCGAGATCGTGGCGATCGCGGCCGCGATCGCGAACGTCATCCACATCGAACGCCCGATGCGCAGCGCCGCGAGGGCGGGAAGGACCAGGAACGCAAAGACCACCATCGGGCCCGCGGTCATCACGCCGACCGAGATCGTCGCGCCGAGAAGCAGATACAGGATCGAGTCGTAGCGCGTCGGGTCGCGGCCGATCGTGCGCGCGAACTCCGGATCGAACGAG
>CAZMKX010000014.1:0-17544 GCA_964566375.1 uncultured Myxococcales bacterium | reverse complement strand
CCGAGCGCGGCGTACTTGAAGCGACCGTGCACGATGATCGAGCCGATCTGCTTCGACTGCGGGAAGTTGTAGTCGTGATGCAGCGGATTGAAATCTCCCGAGCCCGCGGCGTACTTCACGAGCTGCGTGACGCCGGGCTTCTTGTCGAGCCCGGGCAGCGGCTGACCTTCGGCGATGCTCTCCCACGTGACTGCCATGGTGTCCCCCGCGTCCTAGTAGAAGATGGCCTGGCCGCGCTGACGCGCGACGAGCTTGCCGGTCTGCTGGTTGGTGTAGGTCGTCTCGTTGGTGGTGATCAGCATCTTCCCGAGCGCCTTGCTCTCGCGAACGTCGAGCCCCGCGACCTTGCTCACGACGACCAGCGTGTCGCCCGCGCAGATCTGATCGAAGTACTCGGTCTCGGTGCCGCCGTCGAGCAGGCCGGGCAGCCCGTGCTTGATCGTCGGCTGACCCTCGGTGGGACCGCTGAAGGTGTCGCTCGAGCGACCCGGGATGAACACCGGCGTGCCCAGGTAGGTGGGCGGCGCAGGCAGACTTCGGTAGCCCGCCTTGCGCGCGGCATCGATGTCGAAGTAGACGGGGTCGGTGTAACCGACGCCGCGCGCGAACATGCGCACGCTCGTGGTCGTGACCTCGTGGATCCAGGGCGGCGACTCCTTGCCGATCTGCGCCTTCATCTCGTCGCTGATCACGATCTCCTTGGCCATCCGCGTCGCTCCTCCGACCGCGCGCCGTGGCGCGCCGATCGCGGAAGTGTAAACCAAGTCCGCCAAGGAGTTCCCAGCCGATGAGCCGACCGCGAAACGGACCCCTGCTCACGCCCGAACAGGTGCTCGAGCGCTACAGCAGCGGCCCGAAGACGGGCGTATTCACCGACGGCGCTTGCGAGGGCAACCCCGGCCCGGGCGGGTGGGGCTTCGTCTGGGTCGACGACGACCGGATCCGCGCGCAGGCGCACGGCAGCGATCCCGCCACCACCAACAACCGCATGGAGCTCACGGCCCTGATCGAGGCGTTTCGCGCGCTGCCCGCCGACGCGCGCGTGACGGTCTACTCCGACAGCGAGCTGTGCGTGAAGACGATCAACGAGTGGGCCGCCGCGTGGGAGCGCCGCGGCTGGAAGCGCAAAACGGGGCCGATCGCGAATCTCGAGCTCGTGCAGACGCTGTATCGCCTGTCGGGCGCGCACCCGCACGTCGAGCTGCGCTGGATCAAGGCGCACGACGGCTCGCGCTGGAACGAGTACGTCGATGCGCTGGCAAACAATTTCCTGCGCGAGCGCGCGAGCGCGCGCGCCTCAGACGGGCACTAGACCGCCGCGCACCGTCGCGCCCGCTTCACTCGCGAGCCAGTGGATCACCTCCGCGATCCTGGCAGGCGGCGTCCAGAGCGCGAAGTCCGCGTCCGGCATCGCCGCGCGATTCGCGGGGGTGTCGATCGTCGTCGGCACGACCGCGTTCACGCGCACGCCGTGACTCTGAACCTCGCGCTGCAGCGTCTCGGTCAGTGCGACGACGGCGGACTTCGACGCAGAGTAGGCAGCCAGACCCGCGGGCCGATCGAAGGCGGCCCGCGAGGCGATGTTCACGATCGACCCGCGCTTGCGCGCGAGCATTCCCGGCAGGACCGCGCGGCACATCGCGACGGCCGTTCGCACGTTCATGCGGAACAACCGGTCCCAGACCTCGAGGTCGGTCTCGTGGACCGGCGTGCCCCCCGCAAAGCCGCCGATGCCGTTCACGAGCACGTCCGCGTGGGGCAGTGCGCTCGCCACGGCCCGGGCACCATCCCCGTCCGCCAGATCCGCCTCGACCAGGACCAGCCGACCCGCCGCGACCGCGGGCGCCTCCTCCGCGTGGATCGCGTCCCGTTCGCGCGCGACGATCCAGGGCACGACGACGCGGTCGCCCGCGGCGAGAAAGCGCGCCACGACCGCCCGACCCAAGGCGCCACTTCCACCTGTCACGATCACTCCGCGATCCGCTTGAACGTTTTTCATACCTTCGAGAGTACCGGAACGATCGCGGAGCGTTACGCGTGCGCCTACCGGATCGTTTTTTCAGTCAACAAGCCTTTACTCCGGTCGGATTCTCTCGTATATCAGGGGGCGCAGTTCCCCCCCCGGCCGCGCCGCAGGCGCGGACAGTCAGGAGAGGCGATGAGTGCAGCGGTAGAGTCGCTCCCACGCCCGGGCTCACGACGCGAGCCCGACCATCGCGAGGTCGCTCTTCCGGACGCTGCATCCCAGAACGGCAAGGAAGCCGGCTATTGCCTGGTCGATGACGGGGGAACCTGGCGGCAGGTCCGTTTCCGCGGCGACGCTCGCCTCTGGGAGTGGCCGGGCGTCTACGAGCGTCTGGTCCGTACGCAGCTGCGCGGAAACGCACCCGGCGCGGTCTGCCACCTTCTCGACCGACAGCTCCGCGCAGCCGCGAAGCCCGTCACGGATCTTCGTGTGATCGATCTCGGCGCCGGGAACGGCTGGATGGGCGAAGAGCTCTCCACCCTCGGCGTTCGCCAGGTCGTCGGCATCGACGCCTCGGCGGCCGCGGCGATCGCCGCCGAGCGCGATCACCCGGACGTCTACCAGAGCTACCTCGTGCTCGACATGCGCCGGCTCTCGGAAGGCCAGCGCGACGAGCTCATGAACTACGACTTCAACTGCCTCGTCTCCGTCGACGCGCTGGCCGCGGACGAGCCTGCGCCGAACGCCTTCACGGAGGCGTTCAACCTGCTCGCGCCCGACGGCTGGGTGGCGTTCCACCTGAACGCCGAGACCGCGGAAGGCGGACGCGACTCGCGCTTCGCCCGCACGATCCACCGCATGATCCAGAGCGGCGCGATGAACGTGACGACGCAGCAGCGCTACCGCCATCGCTTCACGACCCACGGCACCCCCCTCTTCCACGTGGCCGTCGTCGCCCGGAAGGTGCGGGACTTCGAGCCCTAAGGGGTCCCGGCGCGCGGGCGGCCGCGCGCCACCCCGGGCTTCGCTCGCCTGCGGCGGCTTGCGCCGGCGTGCATCCGGCGTCGCGTTACGAAGTCCGTTGGGCTTGCAGATCCAGCACCTGGTAGAGGCCGGTGCGGAGAAAGCCGAGGCGCGCATAGTAGGGGCGGGTTCCGACGGCGGAAATGACGGCGAGGCGACGCGCGCCGGAGATGCGCGCGATCTCTGCGGCGCGGCCGAGAAGCCGCTGACCCACGCCGCGATGCTGGGCGTGGTTGGGCGCGCGGACGTGCAGCGGAGCCAGCGCACCGTAGACGTGAAGCTCGCGCAGGAGCGCGGCGTCCTTCAGCTCGTCGAGCCAGGCGGCTTCGCGCGGCAGGTGGAGTCGCGCGAAGCCGAGCAGGCGATCGTCACCGCAGTCGGCCTCGATGAAGACCTCCGTTCCGCCGGACGCCTCATAGCAGGTCTCGCGCAGGCGCACCTCCCCCGACACCGGCGCGCGGCCGCGAACCTCGCGCGCGCGGATGTCGACGGACGAGCGCCCCGTTTCCCTCAGCCTGGCCTCGGCCAGCTCGCGCAGGTTCGAGGTCTTGCTCCCGGCCAGGATGTCCTGCGCGGAGATGTCGCGCACGATGCGTGTGAGCCGGCTCCAGCGCGGCGTCGCTGCCATGCAGTCGGCGAGCAGCTCGACGAGCTCTTCGTCTCCATACGGCCGCCACGCGCCGCTCCTCCACTCGGCGACCAGCTCCGTGCCGTCGATCAGGAAGCACGGATAGATCTTCAGCTCGTCCGGGCGAACGTCCGGGTCGGCGAAGAGGCGTTGGAAGTCCTCGCGGTCGGAAGCTGGCGATGCGCCCAGGAGATTCGGCATCCAGTGCGCGTGCAGCTTGAAGCCGACGGAGCGCAGCAACGCGATCGCCGCGCGCGTCTCGGCCACCCCGTGGCCGCGTGCGTTCCGGGCGAGCACTTCGTCGGAGAGGCTCTGCACGCCGAGCTGGATCTTCGTCGCACCCAGACGCCGCAGCGTCGTGACCTCGCCTCGCGTGACGTGGTCGGGCCGGGTCTCGAGCGAGAGCCCGACACAGCGCAGCGCCGCGGACTCGTTCGCGCACTGCGCGGCCTCGAGCGCGCTCCAGCTCGCCCGTTCGTCCGCTTCCGCGCGGGCCTCCTGCGGCGCGTCGAACCGATTCAGCGCGTCGAGGCAGCGCTTCACGAACCAGATCCGGTACGCGAGCGGGTACGCCGACCAGGTTCCGCCCAGCACGATCAGCTCGACCTTGTCGATCGCGTGGCCGATGGCGCGGTAGTCGCGGAGACGACCCGCCGTCTGCGCAAACGGATCGAAGCGGTACTGCGCGGCGCGCTGACAGCCGGGCTCGGCCGAGAGATAGCTCTTCGGCATGCGGACGTCCGTCGGGCAGAAGATGCAGCGGCCGGGACACGGATGCGGCTTCGTGAAGACCGTCACCGGTGCGACACCGGAAAGCGTACGCACCGGCCGCCGCCGCAAGCGCTCCGCAAGCTCGCCGCACCGCTCGCCGAGGCCGAGGGCGCTCCCGAAGCGGGACAGCGCCGCCAGGAGCTGCGAGCGCGAGAAGAGGCCGCGCCCGTCCCGCGGGTGCCGGCGCAGGATCGCGTCGAGCGCGCGGGCGTCACCGTCCGGTGTAGCGGCGAGCTCGCGCAATGCCGCCTGCAGCGCGACCGCGTGCGTCTCGAGATCGAACTCCGTCTGCTCCCCGCCCGACAACCCGACCCCCGCGCGGCGCCGTGAAGCCGGCGACCGCGCTGGCGCTGAACGCCTTGAACCGCTGCTTCTACGACGACTCCGCCTCACGCTTCGACGAGACGCGCCGCGCGCCGTGGCCCGGCTGGCGCGCGCTCCTGCCACGGCTTCGCGGCCGCGCAGCACCTTCCGTTCTCGATGTCGGCTGCGGCAACGGCCGCCTGGCCCGCTTCCTCGCCGACGAGCTCGGTGCGCCCTTTCTGTACTTCGGGATCGACGCGAGCGCACCCCTGCTGGCTGCGGCGTCGGCCGCGCTCGGAACGCGACAGGGTCTTTGCTGGCGACGGGCAGACCTCGTCGCGGATCCGGCCGACGCCGTGCTCCCGTCGGACCCCTTCGACCTCGTCGCGGCGTTCGGGCTGCTCCACCACATTCCCGGCGAGGAGCGCCGTCGCGCGCTCCTCCAGGCGCTGGCCGCGCGCGTCGCACCCGGCGGAACGCTCGCGATCACCTTCTGGGACTTCGCGAGCGAGCCGCGCTTCGCCGCGAAGGCCGTGTCGGATGCGCTGCCGGCGGAGATCGCCGCCGACCTCGAGCCCGGCGACCGTATGCTGCGGTGGGGGCCCGAGGGATCGCCGAGCGCTCGCTTCTGCCATCACGCCGACGAGGCCGAGCAGACCCGGCTCGTCGCCGGCCTGCCGCTCGAATCCCGGACCCGCTTTGCGAGCGATGGCCGGAGCGGGCGGCTGAACCAGTACTGGCTGCTCCAGCGAAGTTGACTCGCAATCATCGCTGACAAATAATCAGCGATGTGAGCCAGTCGAGTCTCGCGGAGACGCTCGAAGCGCCCTCCCGAAGGGAGCGACGCAAGGCACAGACGCGCCGGCAGCTCCTCGATGCGGCCCGGAGCCTGTTCGTCGCCAACGGCTACGACGCGACCCGACCGCAGGACATCGCGCGCGCCGCAGACGTCGCAGCCGGAACGTTCTACCTGCACTTCGAGGACAAGCGCGCAGCCTTTCTCGCGTTCACGGAAGAGGCGGCCGTCGAGCTCATGGAATCCGTGCGTACGCGCGCCGCGCACGCGCGCTCCTTCGCCGACAGGCTGATGCGCTCGCTCGAGGCGATCGTCGCCTACTCCGAGGCGCACCCCGGTGTGCTCGCTGCAGCGTTCGCGGATGCGGCGGTGCTCGCCGCGGGCGGTCCTGCGGGTGTGAGCTTGCGCGAGCGTCTCGCGCAGTCGCTCGCGCAGGCGCTGCGCGACGGGATGCTGCGCGGCGAGCTGCGGGCCGACTACGACCCGAACGTGATCGCGCACGGGATCGTCGGCCTCGTGGAGCAAGGCCTGCGCTCCGCTTCGCACGACGGCGCCGGCCGCCGACACACGCTCGAGAATCTGGTCCGCTTCTGCGCGCGCGCGCTCGTCGAGCCCGATCGCGTCACCCACGAGGAGATCGAACGATGACCCAGCTCCGCTACACCCGGGAAGAGCTCCTGCGCAGTCATGCCTACGCGCGGCCGCAGATCGAGGCCGGCCACCGGCTTCACGGCGGCTTCGACGCGGCGGGCCGCTACGTGCCGCCGCGCACGCTCGTTCGCCAGCCCGCGCTCGACGCCTGGACAGAGCAGCTGCGCGCGCGCGGGGGAGACCTGCTGAAGGCCGATTCGTCGCTGCTGGCGGGCGTTCGCTATCCGTCCGACGCGCAGCAGAAGCTCCTGATCCGCGAAGGGCTGGGCCAGACGTTCTGGAACTCGCTCACGATCATCGGGATGATCGAGGCCCGCGGCCGCGCGCTCGCGGATCTGGCGTTCCCGGAGATCCAGGACGCGGTGGTGCAGGACGTGTCTTCGCTCGCAGTCGGGCACCTGAACCGGGGTCTGCTCTTCGCGCACGGCCTCGACGAGGGCGGCGAGCCCGAGGCGGGCCTGGGCGGGCACGACGTGATGTGGTTCGCGCTGCGCGACCTGGCCTTCGGCAAGACGGACTACCCGATGCCGGTCGTGCCGGAGAACATCGCGCGCCCGGACGCGAGCGTGCCCGCGTTTCCGCAGATCCCGATCCAGTACGAGCGCTTCGTCTACTTCCTGGCGAACCTGCTGATGATCGAGTTCCGCGCCGAACGCGGCTTCTCGTCGACCGAGCGGCTGCTTCGCGACCCGGAGCTCTTCACCGGCCGGCGCGCGGAAGCCGAGTACGCCGCCGAGATCGTGAACCGCATCCGCATCGACGAGGCCGTGCACGTTCACTCGCTCCGGCTCTTCCTCGGCGAGCTCCGCCAGCTCGACTTCAAGACCGCCGACGGCGGAACGCTCTCGGGTCGAGACCTGGTCGACACGTCGTGGGAGGGCATCGTGAAGTGGGCGACGGTCGAGCAGCCGCCGCTCGCCGCGGCTCAGCAGAAGCAGGTTCTGCTCGAGCGCATCGCCGCCCACCCCGACCACGCGCGCATCACGCGCGAGTTCCTCGCGCTCGAGGAGTAGCGGCGCAGCGTCCAGGGGCTCGACCCGGGACCCGTCGAGTCGCTCGCATGGCAAACACCGCGACTGCAGCGGCCTCGATCGGGACGAGCAACACCGGGGGGCGTTGCTACCGGCCTGCGCCGGCGGCGGTCTGGATTCTTCGCGGAGGCTGCCGAAGCTGCGGCCCCTGACCATCAAGGTCACGACGTCCAGTCGTCCCGCTCGCGAAGGCGCTCGGATGATAGGCTTTGCCTCTTACCGGGAGCCGGCATGCGCTTCAGGTTCCTCGCAGTGCTTGCGTTCCTCCGCGTCGTGGCCGTCGCGCAACCGGCGTTCGCACAAACCTGGGATTTCACACCCTGGTACCAGACATCGCCCGCGGGGGGCTGGTCGTTCGATGGCGGCGACTTCAATGGCGACGGACGAACGGATCTCGTCGCCTATCACCCCAGCGACGGCTCACTCTCGGTCGGGCTCAACTCCGGCGCTTCGTTCGAGTTCTCCCAATGGGCCACCACGTCGCCGCTCACGGGCTGGAGTCTCGCGGCAGGGGACTTCGACGGAAACGGTCGGAGCGACGTGCTGCTCTACCACCCGAGCGACGGCACCCTCACCATCGGAATCAACAACGGATCGAGCTTCTCCTACAGCGAGTGGGGGCACGCGTCTCCGGCGTCCGGCTGGGTCATCGAGGCGGGAGACTTCAATGGGGACGGGAGGGCGGACGCTGCGCTCTACCGCCCTGGCGACGGGCGTGTGCTGATCGGGCTGAACTCGAATGGAAGCTTCACGTTCTCGAAGTGGGCGGATCTGTTGCCCGCATCGGGCTGGACGCTGCGCGCGGGGCGATTCAATCTGCAATCCGGGGACGACCTGCTCGCGTACCACCCGAGTGACGGGAGTCTCTGGGTGCTCGAGAGCACGGGAACCGCGTTCACGTTCTCCTCACCCTGGAAGACACTCCAGCCGGCGGCAGGGTGGCTCGTCGATGCGACCAACGTCTGCCGCTCGAATTCTCCGACGCACTGCTCCTTCGACCGCGACGAGCTCGACGACGTGGTCGCCTACCATCCGGGCGACGGAACCGTCTGGGCGGGCCGAAACACGGGCTCCAAGAGCTTCGATTTCGGGAGTGCGCCTGTTTTCACGACCGCCCCGGCCTCGGGATGGACATTCGTCGGAGGAAACTTCTGGCGCAGCGACATCGGAGGCGTCGCGTTCCACTACGGGGGCACGGGCTCGATCTACGTGTCTGGCGGTGGTGACGTTGCAGTCGGCTACGCGTGGCCCCTCTCCGCCGCGCCGGGCAGCACCATCGTCTTCCGGGTCTCCGGTAGAGCAATCTCGACCGTCCAATTCCTGCGGCACACGGCGATCGCCGACGGAGTCGGGCCCTCGGCGCACGCACCCGTCACGAGCACGCTGATGGGATCGACCACCTTCGCGCCGATCACGCAACCGACGCCTGCGGGGAACTGGTTCCAGACCGGGCCGGGCTGGGCGTCGAGCTTCAGCCTCGTCGTCCCTCCGGCGTGGCCGTCGGGTTTCTACTCGGCGCGACTCACAGGCCCCAGGGGTGATTCGCAAGACATCAGCTTCGTCGTCAAGCCCGCACCCGGGGCTCGCAGCCGAGTCGCCCTTCTCGCCAACACGAACACCTGGAATGCATACAATCGGTCGGGCGGAGCCAGTCGGTACGACACGCTCACGAACCCCGGCGATCTTCCCATCTTCAGCTTTCTGCGTCCCAATCACGGAGCCGGGAACCCGCTCGGTGTGGCGCCGGCCTTGGCTGACCACACACTTCGAGCCGAGCTCTGGGTCCACAGCTTCCTCGAGCGGAATGGCTACGCGCCCGACGTCTATACGGATGCCGACCTTCACGACGGGACGTTCCTGGCCGACTACGACTTCCTCGTCCTCAGCACGCACCCGGAGTACTGGACGCTCGAAATGATCGTCAACGTCCAGCTGTTCCTGTCCGGTGGCGGCAGCCTTCTCTATCTGGGCGGAAACGGCGTCTTCGAGCTCGCGAGCTACGTGAGCGGCGGCACTGCGATGATGTACAACGGGGGTGATCCGAATCTGCCCCGTGCGAACTTCTTCGTGCGCAATCTCGATCCACCTCGGCCTGAGCGGAGTCTGCTGGGCGTCGCCACGGAGAGCTGCGGCTGGTCGCCCGGGACCGGCTACCGCGTTCTCGTGCCGTCTCATCCGATCTTCGCGGGGACGTCGGTGCAGACCGGGACGATCATCGGTGACTACGGCCTCAACATCAGCCCGACCTACAATGGCAAGGCGGCGGGCCACGAGACGGACACTGCGACGGGGCCGAGCGCCCAGGCCGCCACGGTCTGCGGACTCGCCCCTCCCGACGCGGTGCCACTGCCGGGGTCCGCTCCGCTGCCGGAGGGCCTCGAGATCCTGGCGCGCGCTGGACCGGACGAATCGCCGGGAGCCGAGATCACGTACTACCGACACCGCGGCGGGGGAATCGTGTTCTCGGTCGGCTCGATCAATTTCGGCGGCAGCCTGGCCGTCGAGCCCACGCTCCAGCAGATGGTCCGCAATGCCTTCGCGCTGGGACAGGCACCGCCCCCGTCCGTGCCGAGCGTCGGATCGATCGGGTCGATCCTCCTGGGGGCGCTGATTGGAATCGCATTGGCGTGCTCGATCGCGCACCGCCGCAGATCCGTCTGAGGACGACCGATACCGCGCGCGCCTCCCGAGGATCGAGCAGTCGCTCGGCTTTGCCGCGAACCGCGAGAAGACCCTCGTGCGGCGCGCCGTGGCGCTCACTTCCGGGTCAGACTCTCCTAGACGAGCGCGAAGCCGAGCGCGGACTCGAGCTCGTCGAGCGCCTGCTCGGGCGTCACGACCTTGATCGTGTGCATGCCGAGCGCGCGTGCGGCCTTCAGGTTCGAGCCGATGTCGTCCAGGAAGATCGACTCCGCGGGCGCGATGCCGAGCTCGCCGCAGACCAGAGCGTAGATGCGCGGATCGGGTTTGCGAAGCCCGACGACCGCGGATTCGATGAACGCGTCGAAGAGCTCGCGCAGCTCGAAGCCGACACGATTCGCGCGCGGCTCCTCGGCGACCCAGTTGTTCGTGAGCGCGCCGACGCGCAGGCCGCGCGCGCGGATCGCGCGGATCGCCGCGAGCATCCGTGGCCGCGGCTCGGTCTCCTTGCGGATCTCGTCCATCATCGCCGCGGCGGACATGCGCTGCCCGGCCGCGGCGCAATCGCGCTCGAACTCCGGGATCCACTCCTCGACGCGGAGCTCGCCCCGCTCGAGACGCGACCAGGCGCCCGTGGGACCGGTGTCGACGACCACGCGGTTCACGAAGCCCGGCGGCAACCCTGCGTCGCGCTCGTAGCGCGCGATCGCATGCAGCGGCGAATCGAGAACCACGCCGCCCAGATCGAAGATCACCGCCCGGTGTTTCATGGGCGCGCATGATACCGCGTGGCCCTGGCGTGGCGCGCGTCGACTGGCTACGCATGGAGCCCGGGGGTGAGCCGTGCGAGGGACCAGCGTTGCGGGCGTCGTCTGCGCCGTGGCCGCGCTCGCATTCGCCTTCGCGCCGGGCGCGCGCGCTGCGCCCACCGCGGGCGATGAGCCTTCGGGCGCGCCGACGAGCAGCGCGAGCGACACCGCCTGGACGGCTCTCGCATACCTTCCCAACCGGCTCTTCGACCTGTGCGACGTCGTGCGGCTGCACGTGCGCATGGGCGACGGACTGGCCGTCGGTGCTCGCGCCACGCGCGCCCTGCCGATTTTCGTCGGGGACTACAGCGCGTTCTGGCTCGGACTCCCCGGCCCGCGCGGTCGCGCGAGCGTCCCCTTCCCGCTCGGCCTCGAGGCGCAGAAGGGTCTCGACGTCGGACCGGTGAGCGCGAGCAGCCGCGCGCGCGCGCCGAGCTACGGCGTGGGAGAGATCGGCGCGGGCGGGATGCTCCTCTACGTCGGCGCAGACGTCGGCGTCGATCCCTACGAGCTCGCCGACTTCCTCGCGGGCTTCGTGCTCGTCGACTTCGCACACGACGACTTCTGACGCTGCTCGCGCCTTCCGGTAAGATCCGCGCCGGAGGCGTGCATGTCCGACGAGTGGATCGATGTTGGAGGCTTCGGCTGCGTGATCTCGGCGGAGCCGGCCGAGCGCAGCTGGGTGCCGGCGAGCTTTCCGACGCCGGAGGGCGGGCTCTGGGTCTACCAGGAGCCGGATGCGGTGGTCGTCGTGCAGAACGACCGGCTGCGCGTGGCCGCCGTGCCCTTCACGCGGAGTCACGACGCCGTCCAGTTCTTCGACAACGCGAAACACATGTACTTCTCGACGCGCACGTTCGAGGCGCCGCGCAACGGGCGACTCACGGTCGAGTGGGAGATGTCGGCGCAGGTGATCGGCGCCCGCGACGGCGATCTCTACGACGGCTTCGTGAGCTTCCACCTGATGGACCTCGCGGCCGGCGTTGCGATCGACGTATTCACCGCGAACCGCCTGGTCGCGACCGTGTATGCGCGTCTTCCGTTCCCGGGCGCGAACGCACCCAAGCGCGAGGACGGCCCGCGCTTCTTCTCGCTCTTCGACGAGTTCGAGGGCGTGACCGAGCCGGGACAGACCCACCGCTACGCGATCGTGTACGACCGCGCCGCGGCGACGCTGGAGTGGCGGATCGACGGCAACAGGCTGAAGACGGAGTCGAAGGTCCCCGACATCGGCGCTTCGATCCTGGCGCTCGGCGTGATGACGGAGAAGGACATCGTGCCCGGCAAGGGCAGCGTGTCGTGCCACGGCCAGGGAGCGGTCGCGAGCTGGGGGGGAATCCGCGTGAAGCTCGAAGGGGCGTGAGCGTTGCCCTCGGTCGGCACGCTCCTCCGCGCGCTCCGCGCGCCGTCGCTCAGCGCGGCAGCAATGCCGGTGCTGTGCGTGACCGCGCTCGTCGCCTGGGAAGGCCATGCCGTGAACGGCCTCTACTTCGCGCTCACGCTGGTCGGAATGGTCTCGGCGCAGGGCGCGGTGAACCTCGTCAACGACTACTTCGACGACGCGTCGGGCCTCGATGCCGATCCGGAGTTCGCGAAGAACCCGTTCCCGCTCGGCAGCCGCGTGATCCAGAGCGGAGCGCTCTCGAAGCGCGGCGTGGGCGTCTTCGCGGCCGTCTGCGGCGGCATCGCGCTCGGCTGCGGCGTCGTGCTGAACGGCGTGAATCCGGGCAACACCGTTCTGTGGATCGCGCTCGCTGCCGGAGCGCTCGGCTACTTCTACACCGCGCCGCCGCTGCGGATCGCGTACCACGGCGCCGGCGAGCCGATCACGTTCCTGCTCTTCGGTCCGCTCGCGGGCGCCGGCACGGCCTTCGTGCAGACGGGCGCGGTCTCGGGCGCGTGCTGGCTGGTCTCGAGCGTCGTCGGACTGCTCGCGATGGCGATCCTCTACATGCACCACTTCCCGCAGCACGACGCGGACAAGCGACACGGCAAGCGCACGCCGATCGTGCGCCTGGGCCCGGCCGGCGCTGGCCGGCTCGTACCGGTGATCCTCGCCCTGCCCTACGTCGTGCTCCTGGTCGCGATTGCGGAAGGCGCGCTGCCCGCGTGGACGGCGGCCTCGTTCCTGTCGCTGCCGCTCGCCGTGAAGGCGTCGCGCATCGCGCTCGCGACGCCCTCGGACCCGAAGCGCATGACCACCGCCTTCGCGAGCGTGTTCGGCCTTCACTTCAGCGCCGGCCTGCTTCTCGCGGGCGGCCTGCTTTTCGCATAGCCCGATGAAGTACCGGCGGGTCGGCGCCAGCGGTCTCGTCGTCTCGGAGATCGCGTTCGGCTCGTGGCTCACGCTCGGCGGAAGCGTCGACGCGGCGGCCAGCGAGCGCATCGTGAGGCACGCCTTCGATCTCGGCGTCACGCTCTTCGACACCGCCGACGTCTACGCGAGCGGCGAAGCGGAGCGCGCGCTCGGGCGCGCGCTCGCGGGGCTGCCGCGCACGCGGCTCGTGCTGGCGACGAAGTGCTACTTCCCGATGTCGGACGACCCGAACGACCGAGGGCTCTCACGCAAGCACGTCACCGAGAGCGTTCACGCGTCGCTGCGCCGACTGGAGTGTGAGTATCTCGACCTGCACCAGTGTCACCGGCCGGATCCCGAGACACCGCTCGAGGAGACCGTGCGCGCGTACGAGGACCTGATCCGCCAGGGGAAGGTCCTCTACTGGGGCGTCTCGGAGTGGAGCGCCGATCAGGTGGCGGAGGTCTGCCGCATCGCGGACGCGACCGGCGGCTACCGCCCGATCTCGAACCAGCCGCAGTACTCGCTCCTGAATCGCTCGATCGAGCGCGAGGGTCTGGCCGAGAGCTCGCGGCTCGGTCTCGGCCAGCTCGTCTGGAGCCCGCTCGCGCAGGGCGTGCTCACCGGCAAGTACTCGGGCGGAGCGCGTCCGCAGGGCTCGGGTGCCACCGCCCCGGCGCGCGCGCCCTTCCTCGCGCCGTTGCTCGCGCCCGCGAACCTCGCACGCGTGGAGCGGATGCGGCCGCTCGCCGGGGCGCTCGGCGTATCGCTCGCGCAGCTCGCGCTCGCGTTCTGTCTGCGACTTCCGGACGTCGCCGCCGCGATCGTGGGGGCGACGCGTCCCGAGCAGCTCGACGAGACGGTCGCCGCATCGGGAATCGCGCTCCCGCGCGCGACCGTGCGCGCGCTCGAGCGCATCTTCCCGCGCTGATCAGAAGGTGTTTCGAGGACGAAGGGCCTGGAACAGGTCCTCTCCCGCGCCACTCAGCGTGACGCGATAGCCGCGCACCGACGTGACCACCCACCACTGCGCGGGCGTCGACTCCGCGAATGCCGCGTATCGCTCCAGGTCCGCATCCGAGATCCACGCGTACGCGTAGAGATTCCAGCGCAGGACCTGCTCTTCGGCGACCGGATAGAGCGCGGCCTCTTCGGCGGCGGTGCGTGCCCGCAGCGCGCGGATCGGGTCGGCGGCCGCGCTCGAGACGCCCTCACCGAGCGCGCCGAGGCCGGCGTCGAGCAGCGCCCGGTTCAGCCAGACCGCGGTCTGCGAGGTGAGCAGCGCGCGATCGAGGCGGCGAAGGGTCGCGACGCGCCCGGGCGAGTAGGCGCGCACGTCGAAGTGCTCGCTCCACTCCTTGAAGCGCTCGAGCGTCCGCACGTCGCGCCGGCTCGCCTGCGCCCGGAGCACGCGTTGACCGAGCCACGACTCGTAGAAGGCGAAGATCTCGCGGGCCGCATCGGGGTCCCAGCGCGAGGCGATGCTGGTGGCCATGCGGTCGAAGAGCCGCTGCGCCGCGTAGGTTCTGCGGATCGCCGCGTTGAGCGCATCGGTCTGCGAAGTCTCGAGCTGCGGTCCGAGCGTGGCGAGCGCCGCCTGCAGCTCCGGCCCCCAGCTCAGCAGCTCGAGCTCGACCTGGTTCGCGCGCATGATCGCCCGGGATCCGATCGCCGGTCTCTCGACGGCGGTCGCCGTGTCCTTCGGAAGCTCCACTGCGGGCCCGTACAGCCAGACGCAGCCCGCGCCGAGCCACGCGACGGCAGTGCACAGGCTCGCCGCTCTCGTCCACGCGAAGGCCGGGCTTCCCATCACCTTCGATCTTCGGCGCGCTCGGCGCGGTGCTATAGAGGGACGAGGGAGGGCTCGGGATGGATCTGCACGACGTTCGCTACGAAGAGGACGGTGCCGTGGCGCTGATCACGCTCGACCGACCGCGCTACCACAACGCGCAGAGCTGGCGGCTCCTCGACGAGCTCGACGCCGCACTCGACCGCGCGATGGGACACCGCGACGTGAAGGTCGCGATCGTGCGCGGCGCGGGCGAGCACTTCAGCGCCGGTCACGATCTGGGCACGCCCGAACAGATCGAGGACCGTCAACGCCGGGGGATCCCCGACACCGGTTCGCTCGAGTACGACACGTTCCGCAAGTACAACCTCGACTACACGCTGAAGTGGCGGAACCTGCCCAAGCCGACGATCGCGATGGTGCGGGGCTACTGCATCTACGGCGGCTGGATGATCGCGGCGGCGATGGACCTCGTCTTCGCGGCGCCGGATGCGCGCTTCCTCGCCGGACAGGTCGAGTATCTGTCCATCCCCTGGGACGTCGGCGCGCGCAAGGCGAAGGAGCTGCTCTTCGAATCGCGCTTCATCGATGCCGAGGAGGCCCGCACGCTCGGCTTCGTGAACCGCGTGATCCCGGCCGACGCGCTCGAGCGCGAGACACGGGCCTTTGCGGCGCGCGTTGCGCAGAGCTCCCACGGGAGCCTGCGCATGGCGAAGCTCGCGATCAACAAGATCCAGGACGTCCAGGGCTTCAGCGCGTCGATGGAAGGGGCGTTCGCCGACTTCCTGGTGATGGCGCAGATGGGCGGACACCCGCGCAAGCCGGCCCTGGACCGGAGGCTCGGCGGCGTCGACCTGGCTCTCCGCGGCGCGCGCGGCGAGCGCGACGGCTAGACCGGCTTCTTCTCCACCTCGATCGAGAGCGTCTTCAGCCCGCGCAGGATGAAGCTCGGCTCGTACTCGAGCGTCTGGCCCGGCGCGAACGCGATCCGTTCGACCCGCCTCGTGATCTCCTCGAACGCGATCCGCGCTTCGAGCCGCGCGAGCGGTGCGCCGATGCAGAAGTGCGCTCCGCGGCCGAACGCGATGTGCTCTTTCAGGTTCGCGCGCGTCGGGTCGAAGCGGTCGGGATCGGGAAACGTGCGCGCGTCGCGATTCGCCGAGCCGAACATGATCCAGAGCATCGAGCCCTTGGGGATCTCGACGCCGTCGACCTCCGCGTCGCGAAGCGCGACCCGGAACATGCCCTGATTCGGCGTCGAGAGCCGCAGCGCCTCCTCGATCATCGCCGGGATCGTCGCCGGGTCCTGCTGGATGCGCTTCCACTCGGATGGATTCTCGATCAGGAGCCGGACGGTCTCGTTCAGGAGCTTCGTCGTCGTCTCGTTGCCGGCAACCATCAGCTGCTGGATGATCGAGAGCAGCTCCGGGATCGAGAGCAGGCGCCGCGCGCCGGTCTCGTCCTCGAACTCGGCTTGCGCGAGATCCGTGAGGAAGTCGTCGCGGGGGTGCTTCCGGCGATCCTCGAACTCCGACGCCCAATAGTGTTGGAGCTCGATGAGGCTGCGCGCCGCCTCGAGTCGTCGCTCGTCACTGATGTCGACGCCGAGCGCGGCGACCGAGTCGTCCGACCAGGGCTTGATCCGCGCCTCGACCTCGGGCCGCATGTTGAGCGCGTACGCGATCACCTTGACGGGGAAGAGCACCGAGAACTCGTCGTGCAGCGGAACCCGTCCGCGCGCCGGCCAGCGCGAGACCAGGTCCGCACAGATCTCGCGGATGCGCGGCTCGAGCGCGAGGATGCGGCGCGTCGAGAACGCGCGACCGACGGTCTTGCGGTAGCGGGTCTGCAACGGGGGATCGGCCGTGAGCATGGTGTTCACCGGCGGAAAGCCCTTCGAGAAGATCTTCAGCAGCTCGTCGCGGACCGCGCCCGACGGAAGCGTCGGTGTGTTCGCGAACTGCGACGAGAACACCTCCGGCGCGGCCAGAACCTCGTTCACCGCGTCGAGCGTCGAGACGAAGTACATGCCGGTCTTCGGGTGGCGGAACACGGGCGCCTGCCGACGCAGCTCGGCGTAGGACGGGAACGGGTTCTGCTGAACCGACCGCTCCATCGGGTCGTAGGTCGCGAGATCGAGTCCGCTCATCTCCTGGTTCTGCGCCTCCGGCCCGCCAGCCGTGCGACACTTGTAGCACGATTCAATCGGGAGGATCGCGATGGCGGCTCTGGTTCTGCGCCGAAACGAGTCGGGCGTGGCGGTGCTGACGCTGAACCGGCCGGAGGTGCTCAACGCGCTCTCGCCGAAGCTCTTCCACGAGCTGCGCGCGCACGTCGACGCGCTCGCGCAGGAGACCGAGAGCATCGGCTGTGTGGTCCTCCAGGGCGCCGGCCGCGCGTTCTCGGCCGGCAACGACCTGAATGCGATCCGCGCGGGCGAGCGCGCCCCGTCGCCGCACTTCCAGGCCGAGACGCTCGACGCGCTCGAGGCGCTGCCGCAGCCCGTGATCGCGTCCGTCCAGGGTCATTGCTACACGGGCGCGCTCGAGCTCGTGCTCGCGTGCGACCTGCTCGTGGTCGCGCAGTCGGCGAAGCTCGCCGACACGCACGGCAAGTGGGGCATGACGCCGACCTGGGGAATGAGCCAGCGGCTGCCGCGCCGGATCGGCCCGCTGCGCGCCAAGGCGCTGATGTTCAGCGGTCGCGCGATCGCCGGTCCCGAGGCGGTTGCGATCGGGCTGGCGAACGCCTGCGTTCCCGACGGCGAGCTCGAGGCGCACAGCCTGGCGCTCGCGCACGAGATCGCCGCCAACTCCTGGTTCACGCTTCGCACCGAGAAGC
>CAZMKX010000013.1:0-17641 GCA_964566375.1 uncultured Myxococcales bacterium | reverse complement strand
GATCGCGACGCGTTGCCGCTCACCGCCCGAGAGCTTGCCGGGGCCGTGGCGCAGCCGGTGCGAGAGCCCCACCTGGGCGAGGATCGCGCGCGCGCGCTCGCGCGCCTCCTTGCGCGGAGTGCCCGCGATCAGGCACGGCATCATCACGTTCTCCTCCGCGTCGAACTCCGGCAGCAGGTGGTGCGACTGGAAGACGAAGCCGAGCGAGCGATTGCGGAAGGCGGCCACCTCTTCGGGCGGGAGTGTCGTCAGGTCACGGCCGCCGAACAGGACCTGACCCGAGGTCGGCCGATCGAGTCCGCCGAGCACGTGCAGGAGCGTCGACTTGCCCGCGCCCGACACGCCGAGAATCGCGACCGACTCGCCCGCGGCGAGCGTCAGGTTCACGCCGGACAGGACCTCGATCGTCTCCTCGCCCAGGCGAAATCGCTTCACGACGTCGCGCGCTTCGAGCTCACTCATATCGCAGCGCCTCCGCCGGATCGAGGCGCGAAGCCTGCCACGAGGGCAGCAGCGTCGCGCCGATCGAGAGCACCATCGCGATCAGCGAGATCAGCGCGAGCTGCGTCGGCTCGACGGCGTGCGGCAGCTGCTGCAGCTGGTAGATGTTCGCCGGCAGCACGTCGAAGCCGAACGTGCGCTCGACGATCATCTGGATCACGTCGAGGTTCGCCGTGATCACGAGCCCCATGCCGATGCCGAGCGCGAGCCCGCCGACGCCGATCAGGAAACCCTCGATCGCGAACACGCGCAGGATCCCGTCGTCGGTGCAGCCCATCGTCTTCAGGATCGCGATGTCCTGCGACTTCTCCATGATCATCATGATCAGCGTCGCGACGATGATGAAACCGGCTACGACCATGATGAAGCTGAGCAGCACGAACATCATCACGCGTTCGGTCTTGAGCGCCTGGAAGAAGCCGGGGAAGTAGTCCTTCCAGTCGCGCGTGTAGTACACACCGCCGTCGCCGAGCGCGGCCTCGACCTCGAGCGCGGTCTGACGCGAGCGGTAGGCGTCGACCGTGCGCACCTCCACGCCGAGCGCGACGTCGTCGAGCTTCATGAACTTCTGCGCCGCGGGCAGCGTGGCGTAGACGAAGCCCTCGTCGAACTGGAAGAAGTCGGAGCGGAAGATCCCGGCCACGCGGAAGCGTTCGAGCCGCGGCGCGGGCCCGAGCGGCGTCGGCGCGCCGCCCATCGGCGAGATCAGCACGAGCGGATCGCCGACGCGCAGCAGGAAGCGGTTCGCGAGCTCGGACCCGACCATCAGCCCCGGCAGTCGCGCGATCTCGTCGCCGTCGGGGTTCGGCTCGAGGTCGGCGAGCGTGCCCGACTTGATCGTCTCGACGAGCTGCGTCGCCTCGGCCACGGTCGAGGGGTCGATGCCCTTCAGCACGATCGCCTGAAGCTCGCCCTCGCGCCCGCGGATGATCGCGTCGGCGGCCAGGAACGGCGTCGCGCCCTCGACGCCCGGCACGCGCTTCACGGCCTCGCGCACGTCGCGGTAGTTCGGGAAGTCGCCCTCGCGCGAGAGCACCGAGAAGTGCGCGCGCGCGCCGACGATCTTCTCCTCCCACATCGACGAGAAGCCGTTCATGACCGAAAGCACGACCGTGATCACGGCGACGCCGAGGGCCACGCCCACTACGCAGATCACCGAGATGATCGAGATGAACGTCTGGCGGCGGCGCGCGACCAGGTAGCGCAGCGAGATGAACCACTCGACCGGGCGCGCGCGGCGGTGCTCGACGAGGCCGGCGATCACGAGCGGCCACACGCCCGAGGTCGCGAGCAGGAGCAGCGAGGCCGCGACCGCGATCGCGGTGTGCCCCGTCTCCTCCCACGCGGGCACGAGCAGGCCGAGCGCGAAGAGGCCGCCGCAGCCGAGCAGGACCGCGCCCGAGAGCCACGCGAGCGCGCGGTGGAGCGGCCGCGCGCGGACGAGGCCCCACACGGCCAGGCCCGTGACGAGCTGCGCAGCGGGCGGCGCCAGAGGCTGCGGCGCCTCGAGCAGCCGCGCCGCGACGGCGACCACGCCCGCCGCGATCGCGATCGCGGGCAGCGCCACGCGCGGCGAGCGCACGAAGCGCAGGAAGTGGCCGAGGATCAGCGCCGCCGAGCCGGAGAAGAAGAGAAACATCACCCCGAACCCGAGCGCGATCAGCGCGACCAGGCTCGCCGAGACGAAGCCGAGCGAGCGAGAGACGAGCTCAATCATCGCGCGCACGCAGATGCGGAAAGAGCTTCACCTCGCGCAGGTGGCTCGCTCCCGTCAGGATCATCGCGAGCCGGCCGATGCCGAGCCCCATCCCGCCGGTCGGCGGCATGCCGTGCTCGAGCGCGCGCAGGAAGTCCTCGTCCAGCGGCTCGGCCTCGGTATCCCCGGCGCGCGCCGCCTCGACCTGCTCCAGGAAGCGCGCGCGCTGGTCGTCCGGGTCGTTGAGCTCGGAGAAGGCGTTTCCGATTTCCATGCCGCCGATGTAGGGCTCGAAACGCTCGACCATTCTGGGCTGGGCGGGATCGCGCTTCGCGAGCGGGGACAGCTCCGCCGGGTACTCGATCACGAACGTCGGCTGAATCAGATTCGGCTCCACCGTCTCGGAGAACACGTCGTCCACCAGCTCCGCCCAGGTCGTCGCCTCGTCCGCTTCGACGCCGGGCACGCGGGCCGCCTTCACGGCGGCGCGCAGCGAAGCGAGGTCTGCCGCGCGCAGGATGTCGACGCCGCTGTGTTCGCGGATCAGATCGGCGAGCTTCCGCCGTGGCCAGGGCGGTGCGAGCTCGAGCGCCTGCCCGTCGCGCTCGACGCGGGTCGTGCCGATTGTCCGCTCCGCCGCGTGGGCCACCAGCTGCTCCGTGAGCTCCATCATGTCGTCGAAATCGGCGTAGGCCTGGTACACCTCGAGCATCGTGAACTCGGGGTTGTGCTTCTTCGACACGCCCTCGTTGCGGAAGTCGCGGCCGATCTCGTAGACGCGGTCGAGCCCGCCGATCACCAGCCGCTTCAGGTACAGCTCGAACGAGATGCGCAGGTAGAGCATCTGGTTGTAGGTGTTGTGCATCGTCGTGAACGGACGGGCGTGGGCGCCGCCGTAGATCGGCTGCAGGATCGGCGTCTCGACCTCGACGAAGCCGCGCGAGTCGAGGAACTCGCGCATCGCGCGAATCATGCGGGAACGCAGAAGCGCGATGCGCCGCGCGTCGGCATTCGTGATCAGGTCCAGGTAGCGCTGCCGGTAGCGCGCTTCGACGTCCTGCAAACCGTGGAACTTCTCGGGCAGCGGCCGGTACGCCTTGGCCAGGAAGCCCTGCTCGCGCGCCTCGATCGTGAGCTCGCCCTTCTGCGTGCGCACGAGCGCGCCTCGCGCCCACATGAAGTCGCCGACCTCGTACAGCTTCACGGCCTCGAACGCCTCGCCGAGCGCGTCCTTCTTCAGCCAGATCTGCAGCTGCTCTCCGTCACTCTGCAGTGTCGCGAAGATCATCTTGCCGAAGGAGCGCAGCGCCACGATCCGGCCCGCGATGCAGAACGCCGCCGCCGCCTGCGCGAGCGCGTCCGCGTCGGCCGTGCCGAAGCGCGCGAGGATCTCCGGAATCGCGGTCCGGTCGCGCGGCACCCGCGCGGGAAACAGGTCGACGCCCGCCTCGCGCAGCTTCTCGGCGCGCGCACGTCGCGAGGCCAGGATCTCTTGCTCGGTCGCCACGGCTCAGGACTCTCCTTGCAGAAGGTAGGCGCGGATCAGACCGTCGAGGTCGCCGTCGAGCACCGCGGCCGCGTTGTGCATCTCGAAGTCGGTGCGGTGATCCTTCACGCGCTGCGAGGGGTGCAGGGTGTAGGAGCGGATCTGCATGCCGAAGTCGATCTTCTTCTTCTCGCCGGTCACGCGCTCGACCTCGGCCTCGTGCTCGAGGCGCGCCTTCTCGTACAGCTTCGCGCGCATCACCTTCAGCGCGTGCGCCTTGTTCTTGTGCTGGCTGCGCTCGCTCTGGCACTGGACCACGATCCCGGTCGGAAGGTGCGTGAGCCGCACCGCCGAGTCGGTCTTGTTCACGTGCTGTCCGCCCGCGCCCCCCGCGCGGTAGGTGTCGATGCGTAGGTCCTTCTCGTCGAGGTCGACGACGATGTCGTCGCCGATGTCCGGCACGATCGAGAGCGCGGCGAAGCTCGTCTGCCGGCGCTTCTGCGCGTCGAACGGGGAGATGCGCACCAGGCGGTGTATGCCGATCTCGCTGCGCAGGAAGCCGTAGGCGTACTGGCCGGTGACCGTGAACGTGACGCCCTTGATGCCCGCCTCTTCGCCGGGCTGGATGTCGATGATCTCGAAGCCGAAGCCGTGGCGCTCGCACCAGCGCTGGTACATGCGCAGGAGCATCTCGGCCCAGTCCTGCGCCTCGGTGCCGCCCGCGCCGGCGTTGATCGAGACGATCGCGTCGAGCGCGTCGTGCTCACCGCCGAGCATGCGGCGCAGCTCCGCCTCCTCGAGGCGCGTGCGCAGCTGGGCGAGCGACTTCTCGGCCTCGGCCACCGCCTCGGCGTCCTCCGCCTCGGCGGCCAGCTCGAGCATCAGCTCCGCGTCCTCGCCGAGCTTGTCGGTCTCGGCGAAGAAGCCCAGCGTGCGTTCTAGCTCGCGCTGTTCGCGCAGGGTCTTCTCTGCGCGCTCGCGGTCTTCCCAGAGCGTCGGGTCGGAGGCGGCGCGTTGCAGCTCTTCGAGGCGCGCCTGCTTCGCGGCGAGGTCAAAGATGCCTCCGCAGCTCCGCGAGTCTCTCGCGCAGCCCGGGCAGCTCCTCGCGAAGCTCGCGCACTCTGGCGCTCAGGTCTTCCGACACGGACTCTCCCCCCGAGGACCCGAATCCATCGACCGCCTCGGTGTCGGGTTGTTAGCAAATGGGTCTGGACGGAGCATGCGATTGACCTCATCCGCACCGCGACGCTGGCTTCTCGCCACGGGCGTGGCCGTCGTCATGCTGGCCGCGGCCGGCCTCGCGGGCTTCCGGATGGCCGTCTCGCTGCTCGAGCGGAAGGTCGTGGAGGCGCTCGGCCCGACGAGCGAAATGGCGGCGCTCCGGGTCGGCTGGTCGGGCGTGGAGATCGACGGCCTGCGCATCCCGGCTCCATCGGGCTGGCCCTCCCCCGACGCGCTGCGCGCGGAGCGCGTCCGGATCGTCCCGACCCTGCGCAGCCTGGTGTCGGGCGAGTCGTATCGGATCCGCCGGGTCACGGTGACGCGGCCGTACCTGTCCGCGTTGCGCGAGCACGGAGAGATGTCCCTCGCCCTGCCGGGCCTGCGCGGCGACGCGGGCACGCCCGCCGGTGGCACGTTCGCGATCTTCGGCGAGATCGCGCTCGAGGACGGTGTGATCGAGATCTTCGACGCCACCGTCTCGACGCCGCCGCTCCGCATGCGGCTCGAGCAGATCGCGGCCCGCCTGCAGGACGTGACCGTGCCCGGCTTGCGCGGTCGGAGCAGCTTCGCGCTCGACGGTATCGTGAAGAGCGGCGCGCAAGCCGGCAGCGCGCACGTCGACGGCTGGGTCGAGATCGGCACCCGGGACTCGTCGATCACGACGCGTCTGCGCTCGGTCGATCTCGTTCCGCTCGCGCCCTATCTGATCAAGCCGGGCGAGGCCCCGATCCGGGCGGGCCGCCTGGATCTGGACCTTCGTTCCGAGGTGCGGGACGGCCAATTGCACGCGCCCGGCTCGCTCACCCTCACGGGCCTCGAGCTCGAGCCGGCGGACGGCCTGCTCAGCACGTTCATGGGCCTGTCGAGACGCGCCACGATCGCGAGCCTGGAAGAGAAGGGAAAGCGAATCACCGTCGACTTCACGCTCGAGGGCGCGGTCGCCAATCCCGAGTTCTCGTTGAACGAAGCGCTGAGCACGCAGCTGACCTACTCGCTCGCGAAGGCGCTCGGCCTGAGCTTCAGCGGTCTGGTCGAGGGCGTGGGCACGATCGGGCTCGAGGGCGGCGACGCTGCCGGTGAAGCGGTGAAGGGCGTCGGCAGCTGGATCCGGGATCTCTTCGACGGCGAGCCCGAGAAGAAATAGCTGCACGATCCGCTTCCCATTCCAGTCGCGCTCCGTCAGTCTCCTCGACATGCTTGAAACGATTGCCATCGTCCTGATCGTGCTCTGGCTTCTGGGCCTGGTTTCCTCCTACACGATGGGCGGATTCATCCACGTCCTGCTGGTGATCGCGATCGTGGTCGTGCTGATCCGCGTCATTCAGGGCCGCAAGGTCCTGTAGCGCGGGAAGAGCGACTCCGCGGCGCCGCGGTCGATCGAGGCCCGCTGTGCTTCGGAAACGGCGCTGGTCGCGTACATGCCGGTGAACGCGCGAACGGCCGCCTCGGGCGCGTGCGGGAAGTCGGTGCCGAAGAGGACGTGGCCCGGCTCCGCGAACGCGAGCAGGCTCGGCAGCGCGGTCGGACTGCCCGAGAGCGCGATGTCGAAGTAGAACTTCTTGAGCTGCGCCATCCCGTCGAGTGGATTCCCGGTCGGCGACGCGGCACCGGCGATCCGGTAGGCCGCGTACGGCACGAAGCCGCCCGCGTGAGAGAGGATCACCTTCAGGTCCGGGCAGCGATCGAGCGTTCCCGACGCGCCGAGGCGGAGCGCGGCGCGCGTGGTATCCAGCAGGAAGTCGGCGACGAACGTGGGAATGCGCTCCAGCGCCTCGAGGCCGGGCGGCTGCGTGGGGTGCACGAACACCACCGCCTTGCGTCGGTTCAGCGCGTCGAAGACCGGCGCGAAGCGCTCGTCGCCGAGATAGATCCCGCGGCAGTTCGCGAGCAGGACGACACCGTCGGCGTGGAGCACGTCGAAGGCGTGCTCGAGCTCGGCCAGCGAGCCGGCGACGTCGGGTAGACAGAGCGTGGCGAAGAAGCCGAAGCGGGCGGGGTCCGCTCTCGCGAGGTCTGCCGCGTACTCGTTCACCGCGCGCGCCCAGCGACGCGCTTCGGTGTCGTCGCCGAAGTGCACGCCGGGCGTCGAAACGGACAGGATCCCCGTGCGCACGCCGTGCTCGTCCATCATCGCGACCGCGTCTTCGCGGCTCCAGTCGGGAATCGGCAATCCCCCCGCGGCCACGCCCATCCGCCGCAGCCACGCCGCGTAATCGGGCGGGACGATGTGCTGGTGGGTGTCGATGCGCGCGTTCGAGGTCACCGCGTGCGCCGTCACCGCTCGCCCGGCGCGCTCCACGGCCGCAGGATTCCCGGCGGCAGCGGCTGGGCGGGCGGCTTGTGGCCCCAGATGCTCTGCGAATCGTAGGAATCCACGACCCACGCGGCGGAGTCGTCGACGGTTCTCCCGCCGAAGCCGTACTCGACCTCGAAGCCCGACGGCGTGCGGACGTAGAACGACGTCATGCGGTCGTTGGTGTGGCAGCCGAGCGTCATCGCCAGCGGGATCTGACGCGCCTGGCACAGATCGAGCGCCTGGCCGACGTCGTCCATCGAGCGCACCTGCAGCATCAGGTGGTGCATGCCCACCATTCCGGGGATCGCCGCGAGCGCGAGCGTGTGGTGGCGCGAGTTGCAGTGGAAGAAGCGCAGGCTCAAGCCGCTCTCGATGGTGTCGGAGAGCCGGAAGCCGAGCACGCCGGTGTAGAAGTGCACCGCACGCTCGAGGTCCGGAACCAGGAGCACCGCGTGACCGAGACCGCCGTCGCCGGTGACGAAGCCGGACATCGGCCGCCCGGGTCGGAACGAGGCAGGCTTGTGGAGCAGGCCGAAGCCGAGCTCGTGGCGGAAGCCGAACGGATCCACGAACCAGGCCAGACCCGCGAGCGCGCGTTCGCGCGCGAGCGCCGACTCCGCTCGGTGTACGCCGAAGCCGTGCTTCTCGAGCGTGACGATCGCGTCCTCGAGCTCCGCGGGACCGCCGACGTTCCAGCCGAGATACGCCAGGTCGTTGCGCGCGCCCGGGTGCGCGCAGATGCGCCAGGCGGCGTCGTCGGCGCGCAGGCGCACGGCGCCGTCGGCTTCGCTCGGGGCGAGCTCGAGACCGAGAATCTCGGGTCCGAACTCGCGCCACTTTTCTGCGTCGGGTGACGTGAATCCGATGTACGACAGCGATCGAATCAAAGCACCATCTCCGGCTTCGTGGTTCCGAGCAGCTCGCCGCCGACCGCTCTGGCCAACGGATCGGGTCCCAGGAAGGCGTGCCCCAGACCCGCGTGAACGTCCTGGAAGCGGCGCTGCAGCGGCTGGTCGAGGAAGATCGAGCGTCCGCTCGCCGCGTGGAAGAGCTCCGTGATCGCGCGCCCGACCACCTCGCAGCCGCGGTTCAGGTTCCAGCGCTTGCGGGCGCGGAGCTGCATCGAGGCCGGCTCGCGCGCTTCGGCCATCTGCCACAGCTCCTCGGCGTCCGCGCGCACCCGCGTGACGGCGACGTCGAGATCCCACGTCGCTTCGGCGAGGCGCTTCTGCATCAGCGCATCCTCGGCCACGCGCCCTCCTCCGAGGCTCAGCACCCGGCTGCCCGCCTGCTCGGTCCACAGCTCGATGAAGCCGCGCGCCGAGCCGAGCACCGACGCCGCGAGCGCGGTGTTGAACACGACCGACCAGGGCAACCGGTAGAGCGGGCCGTCGTTCAGCTTCTGGCCGGGCAGCGGCTGGCCGGTTCCGTAGGCCAGGTGCGATTGCGTGCGGTAGTCCGGCACGAACGCGTCCTCGACGACGATGTCCTTGCTCCCGGTGCCCCTCAGCCCCGCGACGTTCCAGTTGTCGTCGATGCGGTACTGGTCGCGGTGCAGAAGAAAGGAGCGGAAGTCGGGAACGGCATTCCCGCCGATTTCGATCGTGCCCGCGATCGCGCCCAGGTTGACGGCCGCGCAGTGGTCGCAGCCCGACGAGAACGACCAGCGCCCGTGCACCTTGTAGCCGCCGGCGACCTTCTCGGCCTTGCCCGTCGGGTTGTACGACGACGAGTGCATCGCGGTCGGGTCGTCGCCCCACATCTCCTGCTGCGCGCGCTCGTCGAACAGCGCGAGCTGCCACGGGTGCACGCCGATGACGCCGGCCACCCATCCCGCCGACGGCGAGTGCCGCGAAATCTCCATGACCGCGTCGACGAACTCGAGGAGCGTGACCTCGAGGCCGCCGAAGCGCGCGGGCTGCAGCGAGCGCAGGATCCCGCCCTCCAGCAGGCCTTTCCAGGTGCGGTCGCTGAGTCGGCGGAGCGCATCGTCCTCGGCTGCAGAGCCCGCGAGCTCCGGGCCGAGCCGCCGGCCGGCTTCGAGCAGGTCCATTCGCGGCCTCCCTTGTTCTGTAGTGATCGCTACGGTAGGCTGCGGGCGCGATGGCGGTCAAGCGGAACGTGTCGGCGCGCAGCCCGCGGACGACCCCGGTCGCGGTGCGAAAGCGCGCCCAGGGCGCGGAGTCTCACGAGCGGATCCTCGAGGCCGCTCGCCGGATCGCGGGCGAGCGCGGTTACGACGGCACGAGCATCGCGCTGGTGAGCGAGCGCTCGGGCCTGCCCGCGAGCTCGATCTACTGGCACTTCCGCGACAAAGACCACCTGATCGCCGCCGTGATCGAGCGCAGCTTCAACCGCTGGCTCGAGGGCGTGGGCACCTGGCTTCCGGCGCGGAAGGGCGCGACGCGCGACGAACGCTTGAGCGCGGGACTGCGCGCGACTGCGCGCGCGCTCAGCGAAGCGCCTGATTTCCTGCGACTCGGCCTGATGCTCGCGCTCGAGCGGCGGCCCGAGGAGGCGAGCGCGCGCACGCTCTTCCTGAAGGTGCGCGCGCAGTCGTACGAGCGGATGGTCGCCTCGTACACGACCATCTTCGCGGGCGACCTCGACGCCGGCGACGTGCGCAAGCTCGCGACGCTGACGATGGCGGCCGCCGACGGGCTCTTCATCGCGCGCGAGGTGAGCGGCGACGCGCGCGCGTTCGAGGAGTCGTTCGAGCTGCTCGGCGCTGCGCTCCTCGGTGCGGCCGACCGGCTTCGAGCTCGCAACGATCGCTCGCGAAGAGGGAAGCGCTAGCCGGCTCCGCGGCCCGGGCCCGGTCGGACGGCGCGTACGGCGCGCCTGAAGCCGGCGGATTCGCTTCTTCCGGGACCCGGGATCTTCCTGTAGTGTGCGCTCGTCGTGCGATCGACTACGTCGAGCGGAGGGTTGCGCAGCCGCCTGCTGGCTTTCGGCTTCGGAATCGCGACGAGTCTGGGGCTGCTCGAGCTGGCCTTGCGCGTGTACAACCCGGTGCCGACTCCGGTGCGCGCGAACGACATCGTGATGCCCGTCAACAAGGAATTCCGCCTCCGCTACGTCGGAAATCCCAAGGTCGACGAGCTCGTGATCCAGAAACACAACGAGCTGGGTCTGCGCGGCCCCTCCCCTCGGGTGAGCTTCGACCAGGACTTGACGCTGATCACCGTCGGCGGCAGCACGACCGAGTGTGTCGCACTGACGGACGGTCATACCTGGCCGGATCACGTGTTCGAGAGACTTTCCGCGCGCCACCCCGAGTTCTGGCTGAACAATGCCGGACGGAACGGGCACTCCACCTTCGGCCACCTGATGCTGATCGAGCAGTATCTGGCCGCGCTCCGCCCCGACTACGTGCTCTACCTGATCGGAGCCAACGAAGCGGGCCGCGACGACCTGAACGACTTCGATCGGGAGCTCCTGCCCGGCGCGGCGTCGCTGCGGAATCGCGTGATCGCGGCCAGCGAGCTGCTCTCCACCGTTCAAGTCCTGTCGCGCACGCTGCGGGCCATCGACCTCGGCGTGAGCGCGGAGACCGGCATGCGGTTCGAGACCTTGCCGCAGCTCGCCAGGCCGGCCACACCCACACCCGAGCTTCTCGAGCTCCACGCATCGCGCTTTCTTCCCGCGTTTCGCGCGCGCGTCGAACGGATCATCTCGGTGACGCGGGCCGCGGGGATCGAGCCGATCCTGGCCACGCAGCCGGCACTGCTCGGCCAGGCTCGGGACCCCACGCTGGGAGTCGATCTCCGTACTTCGGAATTCAGCGACGGAATCACCGCGGATCAGCAGTGGCAGGTGCTCGAGCTCTACAACGACGTGACGCGCGCCGTGGCCCGCGAAGCGAACGTCCCATTGATCGATCTCGCACGGTCCATGCCGAAGGACTCACGCTACTACTTCGATTGGATCCACTACTCCGTCGAAGGTGCCGAGCGCGTCGGAGCACTGGTTGCCGACGAGCTCGAGCGGATCTTGCCCTGGCACTGAGCCGACGGGCCGCTTCGTCCTCTCCGCGTGGCGGCGCGGGCCGACCCGAAGAGCCTCCCGAGACCGCCGGGGAAGCGACCGCGTCGGGCGACGCCGGGCGGGCGCCATCGCCGGTCTCGCGGTCGAGGCCCCCTGCCCCGCTGTGGCGCGCTTTCTCAGCTTGGTTGCTTCGACGACGCGTGCGCAGCGAGCCCGTGGGCTCGCTCGCATCGAACGGGTCGGAGCGCCTGGCACCGCGGTTGCACCGCAGCCCGCAAGGGGAAGGTGTGCGAGGGCTCGAGTCGTCGAGGAGGGAGCGAGATGCGGGTTCTAGTGGTGATCGGACTGGTCGGAGCGCTGCTGAGCGTCGGCTGCGAGAAGCGGGAGGCCTCGGCGCCGGGCGCTCAGCCGGGGACCGCGGCCGCGCCCGCGAAGCCGGTCGGAAACGTGCCGCCGATCGACGCCAACAACATCGTCGGCATCGCCTCGGCGTCCGCGGACCACACGACGCTCGTGGCCGCGCTGAAGGCGGCGGACTACGTGACGTCGGTTGCGGCGTCGGGGCCGCTCACGGTCTTCGCACCGACCAACCAGGCATTCGACGCTCTGCCCCCGGGAACCGTCGAGAACCTGCTGAAGCCGGAGAACGTCGAGCAGCTTCGCAACGTACTGAAGTACCACGTCACCACCTCGACGCTCCGCACCGCGAGCTTCAAGGACGGGCAGACGCTCGGCATGGCGAACGGCGCCAAGACGACCTTGCACGTCGACGGAGACAAGGTCTCGATCAACGACGCGCAGATCATCGCGTCGATCCCGGCCTCCAACGGAATCGTGCACGTGATCGACGTGGTCCTGCTGCCGCCCGCCAAGGAGTAGTCGCAGCGAAGCTGCTACGCTGCTCGGTGTCCAGCGAGGAGGCGGGCGTGAAACGCGGGATGGGAGTCGGGATCGTCGTCAGCGCGCTCGCGCTCGCGACCGCGTCGGAGGCCGCGGGGCCCGCTTCCTTCCCGCCCGCCGAGACGGCCGCGATCTACAGGGCCGCAGGCTTCACGGTCGAAGGGGAAAGGGTGATCGGCTGCGACGCGACCGATCCGAGCTGGCCGCGCTCGCACTTCTCGATCGAAGCGGTCGACCTCGACGGCGACGGCAAGCCCGAGGCGATCGTGAACGAGGGCAACGTCGCCTGCTACGGACGCGACGAGCAGGGCTTCACGGTCCTGGCCCGGAGCTCCGACGGGACCTGGCGCAGGCTCGCGCAGCGCGCGGGCGTCACGTTCGTGCTGAAGACGCGCACGAAGGGCTGGCTCGACATCGAGTACGGCGGGCCGGGGATGCAGACCCAGCCGGTGCTGCGCTGGAACGGGAAGACCTACGAATGACGACCGCACCCCGCGCGCGCTAGGCTGGGAAGATGCCGGGAATCACCCACCGAACCTTCGTCAGCTACATCGATCGAACGCGTGAGTACTACGGCGCGCAGGGCTACGAGAAGCCGTACGTATGGGCGCGCAACACCGAAGCGCCGTTCGCGCCGCTCGCGAAGCCGCTGGCGCAGTGCTGTGTCGCGCTGATCACGACCGCGAGCCCGTGGCGCGAGGAAGCGCCGGTCGACGGCGTGCTGCGCGGGAGCAAGCAGGTCTGGAGCGGGCCGGCCGCGGCACCGCCCGAGCGCCTCTTCACCGACGATCTCGCGTGGGACAAGGAGGCGACGCACACCCGCGACGTCGAGTCGTTCCTGCCGCTCCGCCGGCTCGACGAGCACGCCGCGCGCGGCCGCATCGGCAGAGTCGCGAAGCGCTTCCACGGGGTGCCGACGGACTACTCGCAGCGACGCACCATCGAGCAGGACGCGCCCGAGATCCTCGCGCGCTGTCGCGAGGACGAGGTCGACGTCGCGCTGCTCGTCCCTCTCTGACCCGTCTGTCACCAGACCGTGAGTCTGGTCAGCCGGCACCTCGAAGCGAACGGAATCCCGACGGTCGTGATCGGCTCGGCGCGCGACATCGTCGAGGAGTGCGGCGTCGCGCGCTTCCTCTTCAGCGACTTTCCGCTCGGCAACCCGTGCGGCAAGCCGTACGACGTCGAGATGCAGCGCGCGATCACGGGCATGGCGCTCGATCTCGTCGAGAGCGCGCGGCTGCCGCGCACGACGGTGCAGACTCCGTTCCGCTGGAGCGAAGACGAGAGCTGGAAGGCGAACTACGCGCGCGTCGACCCCGAGCGGATCGAGGCGCTGCGCCGCGCCGGCGAGCGGCGTCGCGCCGCGCAGCAGGCGGCCGACGCGGCCGGCAGCAAGCGCACGAGCTGAGCCCGCGCCCGACTCACTCCGAGCGGCGCCGGGCCAGCACGCGCCCCGCGCAAGCGGCGAGCACGAGCCACGAGAGCGCGAGCGGCCAGTTGCCGACGCGCGTGAAGAGCGTCGCGCCCTTGCGCGCCGGCGGAACCTCGACGGTGAACGCGAGCCGCTCGAAGATCGGGGTCTCCTGGAGGATGACGCCGCGGGCGTCGATCACCGCGCTGACGCCGGTGTTCGCAGCGCGCAGCATCGGCAGCCCGTTCTCGGCCGAGCGCAGCGCGGTGATGGCCAGGAACTGGTGCGGCGCGCTCGAGCGCCCGTACCACGCGTCGTTCGTCAGGTTCAGGAGCAGCCGGGCGCCGTCGTTCACGGCGCGGCGCACGAGCTCCGGGTACACCGCCTCGTAGCAGATCAGGCCCACGGGCGTCTGCGCAGGCTCGAACGCGGCCAGCCCGCGCAGCGGTCGCACCTCGGCGCCGGGCGTCATGTCGCCGGCCTCCTCGAGCGACTTCGCGATCACGGACAGGAAGCCGAGCGCGGCGCGCAGCGGAACGTACTCGCCGAACGGGACCAGAACGGTCTTGTCGTAGCGGTCGACGACGCCCGAATCGGGCGTCACCACGAACAGGCTGTTGTGGAAGAGCGCCCTGCGATCGTCGGGCACGCGCGTCAGCCCGAGCCCGCCCACCACGATCGGCACCCCGAGCTCCCGCGAGAGCGCCACCACCGGATCGTGGAACTCGGCCTGCGCCTCGATCAGGCCGGGCACGGACGCTTCGGGCCAGAGGATCAGGTCGGGCTTCTCGCGCGCCGACTCGCGCGAGAGCGCGAGGTGGACGGCGAGGTTGTCGTGGGCGCGCGCCGGGTCCCACTTCTCGCCCTGCGGGATGTTCCCCTGTACCAGCGTCACGCGGTGGGCCGGCGCGCGCGGCGCCTCGAGATCGGATGCCGACGGCAGCGCCAGGAATCCGATCGCGTGGGCGAGCGCGAACGCGCCGAGGGCGGACTTCCAGCGGCCGACACCGAGAAGCGTAGCCGCGAGCGCCTCCACGAGGCTCAGCCCGTGCACGCCCGTTAGCGACGCGAGCCCGAGCATCGGCAGATCCTGGTGCGCGGAGTAGCCGAGCGCCGCCCACTCGAAGCCGCCCAGGAAGTCGAAGCCGCGGAGGTGCTCCATCACGACCCACGCCGCGGGCAGAACGAGCACGCCCGCGATCCCGAGCCGCGGCGAGAGCCAGGCAGAGAGCGCGGCGGCCGCGCCCGCATGCACCGCGAACACGCCCGAGACGACGAGCACCGCGCCGACCCCCCCGATCGCCGGCGCGCCCCCGTGCGTGGTCACGACCACGAAGAGCCAGTAGAGGATCGCTGTGTAGGCGAGCCAGGAGGCGAAGAACGCCCAGCGGAAGGCCGCGCGCGGCGAGAGATCGCGGAGCAGCGCGGCGAGGGGCGCCAGCGCGAGCCAGCCCGCCGCGAGCCCCCAGTCGAAGCGCAGCTCGCCCGCGCGGAACGGGAACGCGAGCACGAGCGTCACCGCGAACAGAAGTGCGAGCGCGAGCCGACGTCGGTCGATCACGCCAGCGCCTCCGAGACGGCTCTACGAGACGACGGCTCCGTCCGCGGCCGACCGCGGGCGGAGCCCGCAAGCGGCGCAGCCGCGCGCAGCGAGGCGCAGCCGAGCGAAGTCAAAGTCGGCCTAGCTCCCAGCGCAGGTGACGCTCGAGCGCGCGCATGCGGATTCGGTCCGGCGCGCGCGCGTGATCCATGCCCAGCAGATGCAGGCAGCCGTGGATCAACAGGTCGTCGAGCTCGCGCGCGAGCGGAACCCCGCGCGAGGCGGCCTGGCGCTTCGCGGTGTCGAGCGAGATCACCACGTCGCCGAGCAGGCGGCCCGCGTACTCCGCGCCCGGACCCTCGGCGGTCGGGAACGAGAGCACGTCGGTCGCGCGCCGGCGGCGCCCGTAGTCGCCCGCGAGCCGCGCGATCGCGGCGTCGTCCACGAGCGAGATCGACAGCTCCGCGTCAGTCCAGCCCAAGACGCTTAAGATCGTCGTCGCGCTTCTCGCGAGCGCCCTCGGGTCGACCGCCGGGTCGCGCGTCGCGTTCAGGTGCAGCCTCATCCGCTCCCTCGTCGATCCGTCGTCCCATCGCATCGGTCGTCTCGGGGTAGTCGATCCGCTCGTGACGGATCGCGGAGAGCGTCTCCATGAAGCTGCGCGCGATCGCGTGAAGGTCGCGCAGGGTCAGGCTGCATTCGTCCAGCTGACCATCGCGAAAGTAGTTGTTGATGATGCGCTGGACAAGCTGCTGCACGCGCGCGGGCGAAGTGTCGAAGAGCGTGCGCGAGGCGGCCTCGACCGAGTCGGCGAGCATCAGGATTCCGGCCTCGCGCGTCTGCGGCTTCGGGCCCGGGTAGCGGTAGTCGTGCTCCTGCACCAGGTCGCCCTTCTCGGGGTCGGCGATCTCCTTGGCCTTCTCGTAGAAGAAGCGGATGACGCTGGTGCCGTGGTGCTCGGCGATGCCCTTCAGGATCGGCAGAGCGAGCTTGTTCTTCTCCGCCATCTCCACGCCGTCCTTCACGTGCGCCTGGATGATGCGCGCGGACATCGAGGGCGAGAGCTTCTCGTGGCGGTTCTCGCCCTGCGTGACGGTGATGTTCTCGACGAAGAACTGCGGCCGGCGCATCTTGCCGATGTCGTGGTAGTAGCCCGCGACCTTGGCCAGCAGCGCGTTCGCGCCGATCGCCTCGGCGGCCTTCTCGGCGATGTGCCCGACCATCATGCTGTGGTGGTAGGTGCCGGGCGCGCGCAGCTCGAGCTCGCGCAGGAGCGACTGCTCGCGGTTCGCGAGCTCCAGCAGCTTTACCCCCGTGGTGTACGAGAAGAGCGACTCGACCACGGGCGCGAGCCCGGAGACCAGCACGCCGCAGAGCGCTCCGGAGAGCATCGCCAGACCGATGCCGAGCGCGAGCGCGAGGACCGAGTAGTGGTTCCCGAGCAGCGCCAGCGCGAGCACGGTCACCACGTTCGCCGCGCCGACGCGAAGCCCGGCGCGGAGCAGCGTCCCGCGCTGGGTGATGTTCGCCGCGCCGAGCGCGGCCGTCAGCGAGCCGACCAGCGCGTACGCGCCGAAGCCGACGTCGCCGTGCATCTGGAAGCCGGCGATCACCGAGACGATCACCGCGAACAGCGCCGCCGTCTCCGCGCTGTGCACCATGCGCACGAGCATCGTCGAGGCCGCGATCGGAATCGCGAACTGCAGAACCCCCGGCCAGGCATCGATCAGCGGCTGGAGCCACGGACTGTCGCCGACGCCCTCGGCGAAGAACAGCGCGACCGTCGTGCCGAACGCCGTCGCGACCAGCGTCGTCAGCAGGAACACCGCGTCCTTGTTCCGGCGCGGAAAGCGCAGCAGGCTCGTCGCACCGAAGCGCCATACCACGCGCATGAGCACCAGCAGCAGCAGCGCGACGCCCGCGAAGACGCTGACGCGCGAGAGCGTGCTCTGCTGCTCGCGGATCCCCTTCAGGATCAAGACGTGGCGCTCGGTGATCGGATCGCCGTCGCGCACGATGATCTCGCCCTTGCGCAGCGCGATCATCGCCTCCTTCACCCCCGCCTCGGCGGTCTTGCGGCGATCGTCGGTCGCGCGAAGGTTGAAGTTCAGGTTCGAGCGCAGCAGGACCTTCGCGAGAGGCAGAAGCGCGGCCTTGGTTGCGGGCGTGGCCGTCGCGAGGAGCTCGGTCGCGCTCTTCTCGACCTGCGCGCGCGCCGCCTCGGCGGTGAGCACGCGCGCATTGCTCTTCAGGACGCGTTCGTTTCCGGAACCCAGGTCGCGAACGACGACCGTGCGCGTCTCCAGGTTGCGATCGAACTCGGCGGTCTCGTCGAGGATCATGCGCGCGGACACGCCGGCGACGAGCTGCACCAGAAGCCGCTCGTCCTCGGCGGAGAAGCCGGTCTTCTCGAGGTACGCGAGGGACGCGTCGGGGACGGGCGTATCGCTGCCGAGCGCCTCGCGGAAGGCGGCCGGCGGGGTCTGCGGATTGGCTTCGACCGGAAGCGGCCCTTCCGGCGGCGCCAGGGCGTCGCGCGCGGCCGCGAACGCCTTCGCGATCCGCTCGCGCACGACCGCGGGGCGGTTGTCGTCGAAGTC
>CAZMKX010000012.1:0-17875 GCA_964566375.1 uncultured Myxococcales bacterium | reverse complement strand
TCCGCGAAGGCGGCCGCACCGTCGGCGCCGGCGTCGTCGCCGAAGTGATCGAGTAACTGGCGATGGCTGAGACCGGCACCCCGAAGATCCGCATCCGCATGAAGGCGTTCGATCACAAGCTGCTCGACATGAGCGCCTCCGAGATCCTCGACACCGCAATCCGGACCGGATCGCGGACCGCGGGGCCGATCCCGCTTCCCACATCGATCGAGAAGTTCACCGTTCTGCGGGGCCCGCACGTAGACAAGAAGTCGCGCGAGCAGTTCGAAATCCGGACGCATCGACGACTGATCGACATCCTCGACCCGACGCCCCAAACGGTGGACGCGCTCATGAAGCTCGAGCTCTCCGCCGGTGTGGACGTGGAGATCAAGCTCTAGGACGATGGCCATGGAACTCGACCCCAAGATTTTCGACGCGCCGATCCGCGGCGACCTGCTGCACACCCTCTCGGTGGCACAGCTCGCCGCGCGGCGCAGTGGTACGGCCGCCGTGAAGAGCCGCGCTCAGGTTTCCGGCGGCGGGATCAAGCCGTGGAAGCAGAAGGGCACGGGCCGCGCGCGCCAGGGCTCGATCCGGGCGCCGCAGTGGGCCGGTGGTGGCGTGGTGCACGGTCCGCGCCCGCGCAGCTACGAGGTCTCCGTCCCGAAGAAGGTGCGGAAGTTCGCGCTGCGCTCGGCGCTCTCGCTGCGAAAGAGCGAGAACCGCGTGATCGTCGTCGACGAGCTCACGCTCCCGGAGCCGCGCACGAAGCTGTTGATCGCGAAGCTGCGCGAGATCGGTGCGGAGGACGTGCTGATCGTGACGCGCGAGCGCGATCGCAACCTCGAGCTCGCAGGCCGGAACCTGCCGCACGTCCGCGTGCTTCCGGTCATGGGTCTGAACGTACGCGACGTCCTGTTGCGCAAGCACCTCGTGATCACGCGATCGGCGCTCGATGCGGTGGTGGAGAAGCTGTCATGAAGGACCTCCGGCAGGTGATCCAGCGTCCGGTGATCACCGAGAAGAGCACCATCGAGCGCGAGCAGCAGAACATCGTCACGTTCGCCGTCCACCCGGACGCGAACAAGAACGAGATCCGCAACGCGGTCGAGCAGCTCTTCGACGTGAAGGTGCTCGACGTCCGCACGAATCGCGTGCGAGGCAAGTCGCGGCGCGTGGGCAGGTTCGTCGGCGATCGACCGTCGTGGAAGAAGGCGCGCGTGCGCCTGCGCCCCGGCGATTCGATCGAGTTCTTCGAGGGGGTGTGAGCCGTGCCTACGCGTAACTTCAAGCCCACGTCCCCCGGCCGGCGCGGCATGTCCGTCGCCGACTTCTCCGATCTCAGCAAGAAGAAGCCGGAGAAGGCGCTCACCAAGGGCAAGACGAGCTCCGGCGGCCGCAACACGCGCGGCAAGATCACGAGCTATCACCGCGGTGGCGGACACAAGCGGCTCTACCGGCAGATCGACTTCAAGCGCGACAAGTGGGACATCCCCGCGACCGTCGCTGCGATCGAGTACGACCCGAACCGCAGCGCGCGCATCGCGCTCCTGAACTACGCGGACGGCGAGAAGCGCTACATCGTCGCGCCGCTGGGCTTGAAGCTCGGCGACCGCGTGATGACGAGCGAGCGCGCGGAGATCAAGCCGGGGAACACGCTTCCGCTTCGGCTCATCCCGACGGGCTCCCTGATCCACAACATCGAGCTCAAGCCGGGCAAGGGCGGCCAGCTCGCGCGCTCCGCGGGAATGGGTGCGCAGCTCATGGCGTGCGACGCGAAGTACGCACAGCTCAAGCTGCCGTCGGGCGAGACGCGTATGGTGCTCGCGGTCTGCCTCGCGACGATCGGCCAGGTCGGGAACCCGGAGCACGAGAACGTCGCGATCGGCAAGGCGGGACGTTCGCGCTGGCTCGGCATCCGGCCGAACGTGCGCGGCGTCGCGATGAACCCGGTCGATCACCCGCACGGCGGCGGCGAAGGCCGTACGTCCGGCGGCCGCCACCCGGTCAGTCCGTGGGGGCAGCCGACCAAGGGTCACAAGACACGCAACAACCGCCGGACGGATCGCTTCATCATCCGCCGCCGAGGACAGAAGTAATGGCGCGTTCCGTAAAGAAGGGGCCGTACATCCAGCCGAGCCTTCAGAAGAAGGTCGACTCGCTGGTCAACTCCGGCTCGCGGCAGATCATCCGGACCTGGTCGCGGCGCTCGATGATCACACCCGAGATGATCGGATTGACGCTGCACGTGCACAACGGCCGGCTGTTCATGCCGGTGTTCATCACCGAGAACATGGTCGGGCACCGCCTCGGCGAGTTCGCGCCGACGCGGAAGCCCGTGGTGCACTCGGGCGATCGCAAAGTGAAGGCCGCGCCCGGGGCGAAGTGAGGCGAGCGAGATGGAAGTTCGAGCAAAACTCAAGGGCGTGCGGTTCCGGCCTCAGAAGGGTCGCCTGGTGGCGAACCTGATCCGGTCGAAGTCCGCGAGCCGGGCGCTGGAGATCCTGCAGGGCTGCGAGAAGTCCGCGGCCGTGCCGTTCGAGAAGCTGCTGCGATCGGCGCTCGCGAACGCGGTCGAGCACAACTCCCGCCACCAGGCCGGAATCGATCTGGACAATCTGTACGTGAAGCGGGTCACCGTCGACGAAGGGCCGCGCTCGTGGCGCATCCGCCCGCGAGCGCAGGGTCGGGCGACCTGGATCAACAAGGGTGTGAGCCACGTGACCGTCGTGCTGGACGAGCGGTAGGAGAGGGCGTTGGGACAGAAAGTACATCCGTACGGCTTCCGGCTGGGCGTGATCAACGGCTGGCAGTCGAACTGGTACGCGGAGCGAGGCTACGCGACCTCGCTGCACGAAGATCTGCGCATCCGCGACTTCATCAAGAAGCGCGCGTTCCACGCGGGCATCAGCAAGATCGTGATCGAGCGCCGCGCGGAGAAGATGTCCGTGAACATCCACACCGCGCGCCCGGGAATCCTGATCGGCAAGCGCGGCGCCGACGTCGACGCGCTCCGGCGCGAAGTCGCGGACATGACCAAGAACGAGGTCTTCATCAACATCCGCGAGATCCGGAAGGCCGAGGTCGACGCGCAGCTGATCGCCGAGAACATCGCGCTGCAGCTCGAGCGCCGCGTGGCGTTCCGGCGCGCGATGAAGAAGGCGATGCAGGCGGCGCTGAAGTTCGGCGCGCAGGGCGTGAAGATCAAGGTCGCCGGACGGCTCGGCGGCGCGGAGATGTCGCGCGTCGTTCAGTACATGGAAGGTCGCGTCCCGCTGCACACGCTGCGCGCGCAGATCGACTACGGATTCTGGGAAGCGCACTGCACGTACGGCCTGATCGGCGTGAAGTGCTGGGTCTTCCACGGTCTCGTGCCCGACGCGAAGCTGCACGAGCACCGACTCGGCCAGCCCGAAGAGGCACAGGCTCGCTGAGCTGATACGGAGTTCCCATGCTGCAACCCAAGAAAACCAAGTTCCGCAAAGTCCAGAAGGGAAAGCTTCGCGGCAAGGCGTACCGCGGCAGCGATCTCGCGTTCGGCGACTTCGGTCTTCAGACGCTCGATCACGGATTGATCACGGCGCGCCAGATCGAAGCGGCGCGCATCGCGATGACCCGCCACGCCAAGCGCGGCGGAAAGATCTGGATCCGCATCTTCCCGGACAAGCCGATGACGAAGCGCCCGCCGGAAACCCGCATGGGCAAGGGCAAGGGAAGTCCCGAGTACTGGGCCTGTCCCGTGAAGCCCGGGCGCGTGCTCTACGAAATGGAAGGCGTGACGCGCGACGTCGCGCGCGAGGCACTGCGCCTCGCGGGCCACAAGCTCGGCGTGCGCACACGCGTCCTGGAAAGGACCGAGGCATGAAGGCCGCCGATCTTCGAAAACTCAGCGACACCGAGCTCAGCGAGCGCGTGCGGGAGAGCCGCGACCAGCTGTTCCGGATGAAGCTCAAGCACGCAACGCAGCAGCTCGAGAACACGGCCGGCCTGCGCCGGGCCAAGCGCGATCTCGCCCGCGCGCTCACGCTCGAAGCCGAGCGGAAGGGGAAGGCATGAACGTCCGGGGCCTGCGCAAGACCCGGGAGGGGGTGGTGGTCTCCGACAAGATGGACAAGTCCGTCATCGTCGAAGTGAGCCGCACCGTCCTGCACCCGCTGTATCAGAAGTACGTTCGCAAGCGGACGCGCTTCATGGCGCACGACGAAGCGAACGAGTGCAAGGTCGGTGACAAGGTTCGCATCGTCGAATCACGCCCGCTGTCGCGCCGCAAGCGTTGGCGCGTGCAGGAGAAGCTCGCGTGATCCAGATGCAGTCCATTCTCGACGTGGCGGACAACTCGGGTGCGCGCCGCGTCTTCTGCGTCAAGGTGCTCGGGGGCTCCCAGCGCCGGTACGCGTCGATCGGCGACATCATCGTGGTGTCGGTCAAGGAGGCGCTGCCCGGCGCGCGCGTGAAGAAAAAGCAGCTTCACAAGGCGGTGATCGTGCGGACGAAGAAGGAGATCGGGCGCTCCGACGGCTCGTACATCCGCTTCGACGACAACTCCGTCGTGCTGGTCGACAACAACCGCGAGCCGATCGGGACGCGCATCTTCGGCCCGGTCGCACGCGAGCTTCGCGCGAAGCGATTCATGAAGATCATCTCGCTCGCGCCGGAGGTGCTGTGATGGCGGCGCGGATCCGCAAAGGGGATCTCGTCGAGGTGACCACGGGCAAGGACCGCGGAAAGCGCGGCACGGTGCTGCGGGTGCACGTGGCGACAGAGCGCGTCACGGTCGAGCGCGTGAACATCGTGAAGAAGCACCAGAAGCCCAACGCGACCACGCGCCAGGGCGGGATCATCGAGAAGGAAGCATCGCTCCACGTCTCGAACGTCGCGCTCGTCCACAAGGGCGAGAAGACGCGCGTGGCCTTCCGCGTGATCGACGGGAAGAAGAAGCGCTGGAGCAAGAAGCACGACGAGGCGATCGATGGCTAGGGCAAAGAAGAAGACAGAAGAGTCCCAGACTCCGCCGCCGGTCGAGCCGACGGGCGAGAAGTACGTCCCGCGAATGCAGGAGATGTACAAGTCCGCGGTCGCTCCGGAGCTGCAGAAGCGGTTCGCCTACAAGAGCGCCATGCAGGTGCCGCGCATCGTCAAGGTGACGCTGAACGTCGGCCTCGGCGAGGCGACCCAGAATCCGAAGCTGCTCGACGCCGCCGCGGAAGAGATCGCGCGGATGACCGGCCAGAAGCCGATCATCCAGAAGGCGAAGAAGGCGATCGCGAACTTCCGTCTGCGCGAGAACCAGCGCATCGGCGTGACCGTCACGCTGCGCCGCGCGCGGATGTGGGAGTTCCTCGACCGGCTCGTGAACGTCGCGCTTCCGCGCGTTCGCGACTTCCGGGGCGTCTCGTCGCGAGCCTTCGACGGGCGCGGAAACTACACGCTCGGCCTGCGCGAGCAGATCATCTTTCCCGAGGTCGACTACGACAAGGTCGAGAAGATCCGGGGACTGAACGTGACGATCGTGACGACGGCGGAGACCGACGAGGAGGGGCTCGCCCTTCTCACCGGGCTCGGCATGCCGTTCCGCACCTGAGGGATCATGGCCAAGACATCGAAGATCCACCAACAGCTTCGACTGCGCGTGGCGCGCGTGGCGGGGAAGCTCGAGTTCAGAACGCGCTACTACAACCGTTGCAACCGCTGCGGTCGCGCACGCGGCTACTACCGCAAGTTCGACCTGTGCCGCATCTGCCTGCGAAAGCTCGCACTCGAGGGGAAGATCCCCGGCGTGACCAAGTCGAGCTGGTGAGGAAGAAGACGTGATCAACGACCCGATCGCAGACATGCTCACGCGCATCCGCAACGGCGGAACGGCGCGCCTCTTGCGCGTGAAGATGCCCAAGTCCAAGCTGAAGGTGGAAGTCGCGCGCGTGCTCCGCGACCGCGGCTACATCGTCGGCTACTCCGACGATCCGGACGCGGCCAAGCCGACGCTCAGCGTCGAGATCCGCTACACGGAAGGGGATCGCCCGATCATCGAGGGCATCCAGCGCATCTCGCGGCCCGGCCGCCGGATCTACGTGAGCGCGAACAAGATCCCGCAGATCCGCAGCGGCCTGGGGATGGCCATCCTGTCGACGCCGCGGGGAATCATGACCGACACCGAAGCGCGCAGCGCCGGCGTCGGCGGCGAGCTTCTCGCCAAGGTCTGGTGAGCGATGTCGCGCATCGGAAAGCTCCCGGTCAAGCTCGCGAGCGGTGTCGAGATCAAGGTCGACGGCGGTCGCGTGCGCGTGAAGGGTCCCAAGGGAACCCTCGAGGAAGCGCTCGCGCCCCACTGCTCGATCGAGGTCGCGAACGGCGAGGCGCGCGTGAGCCGGGACAGCGACGAGAAGCGCGCCAAGGCGATGCACGGTCTGATGCGCGCGCTGCTCGCGAACATGGTCAAGGGCGTCACCGAAGGGTTCACGCGCGGGCTCGAGATCGTCGGTATCGGCTACCGCGCGGAGGTCTCGGGAAAGAAGCTCACGCTGACGATCGGCTACTCGCACCCGGTGGCGATGCCGATCCCCGCCGATCTCGAGGTCGTCGCCGAGAGCCAGACGAAGCTCCTGGTGAAGGGCGCGAACAAGCAGAAGGTGGGCCAGTTCGCGGCGGAGATCCGCATGGTCCGCGAGCCCGAGCCATACAAGGGCAAGGGCATCCGCTACACCGACGAGGTCGTTCGCCGCAAGGTCGGCAAGACCGGAACGTCCGGAGGCTGAGGAAAGTCATGACGGTCTCTCGCCGGAAGTCACTTCTCGAGCGCCGGAAGCTCCGCGTGCGCAAGCAGCTGCGCACGAGCGAGCGTCCGCAGCTCACGATCTATCGCAGCTCGAAGCACATCTACGCGCAGCTCACGGATCCGCTCACCGGCAAGACGCTCACGGGCGTCTCGACGCGGTCGCCGGGGGTGCGCGACGGGCTCGAGTCGACGAAGGACGTCGACGCGGCCAAGAAGGTCGGTACGGCGATCGCGAAGCTCGCGCTCGAGCGCGACATCCGCGAAGTCGCCTTCAACCGAAACGGATTTGTGTACACCGGACGCGTGAAAGCGCTGGCAGACGCGGCTCGAGAAGCCGGTCTGTCCTTCTAGCAGGAGCAACAGGCGAATGGCGCGACAGATCCTCCGACGCGAACGGCTCAATCCCAACGATTACGAGCTCGAAGAGCGCGTCGTCGACATCAACCGAGTGGCCAAGGTCGTCAAGGGCGGCCGCCGCTTCGGCTTCACCGCGCTCGTCGTCCTCGGAAACGGCCAGGGCGTGGTCGGCTCCGGGCTCGGCAAGGCGAACGAAGTACCCGAGGCGATCCGCAAGGGCATCGAGCAGGCGCGCAAGAACCTGATCAGCGTTCCGCTGCTCGAGGGCACGATCCCGCACGAGGTCACCGGCGAGTTCGGCGCGGGAATGGTCGTTCTGCGGCCCGCACGGCGCGGAACCGGGGTGATCGCGGGCGGCGCCGTGCGTGCGCTCTGCGAGGCGGCGGGCGTCCAGAACGTGCTCACCAAGAGTCTCGGCACGAATCGCCACCACAACGTGATCCGGGCGACGCTCGACGCCTTCCGGCAGCTGCGCGTGCGCGAGGAGCGCATCACCGAGCTGCGCGGCGCCGCGGCGAGCTGAGGAATCCGCACATGGCAACCAAGAAAGCGAAGCCGGCAGGTCGGATCACGGTACGTCAGGTGCGCAGCGCGATCGGCTACGCGCCGGATCAGCACCAGACGCTGCGCGGTCTCGGCCTCGGCAAGCCCAATTCGGTTCGCGAGCTCGAGGACACGCCGGCGGTGCGCGGCATGATCAACAAGGTCCGTCACATCGTACGCGTGGAGGGCGAGTGATGCTCGACCGACTCAAGCCCAACAAGGGATCGCGACGTCCCCGCAAGCGCGTGGGCCGCGGCGTCGGCAGCGGCAGCGCGAAGACCTCGGGACGCGGCACGAAGGGCGCGGGCTCGCGCGCCGGCCGGAAGCACAAGCCGCATCGCGAGGGTGGTCAGATCCCGCTCGTGATGCGCATGCCCAAACGCGGCTTCACGAACATCTTCGATGCGGACGTGCAGGTCGTGAACGTGAAGGCGCTCGCGCGCTTCGCGAAGGGCAGCGACGTCGACGCGGCGGCGCTCCTGCAAGCAGGGTTGGTCCGCAGTGCGACCACGCCCGTGAAGGTGCTGGGAACGGGCGAGCTGAGCGTTCCGCTCAAGCTGCGCGTCTCGGCGGTCTCCGAATCCGCTCGCAAGAAGATCGAAGGCGCGGGCGGCAGCGTGGAGATCCTCGAGTCGTGAACCCCGGAGCCGTCGGTAACATCACGCGCATCCCCGAGCTGAACAAGCGAATCCTGTTCACGTTCGGGATGCTCGCGGTCTATCGCATCGGCTGCGCGGTCCCCACTCCAGGGATCGATCCCGTCGAGATCCGGCGCTACTTCGAGCAGTCCGGCGACGGGGGCATCTTCGGGATGCTAAACCTGTTCACGGGCGGCGCCTTCGAGCAGCTCTCGATCTTCTCGCTCGGCATCATGCCGTACGTCTCGGCGTCGATCATCCTGCAGCTCCTGACCGTCGTCATTCCGAAGCTGGAAGAGCTCAAGAAGGAAGGCGAGGAAGGGCGCCGCGTCATCACGCGCTGGACCCGCTACGGCACGATCGTGCTCGCCGTCATCCAAGGCCTGCTGATGGCGACCGCGCTCGAGAACGGGGCGCTCGGCGCGAACACCGTGCTCGATCCGGGTTGGTTCTTCCGCATCAGCACCGTCGTCACGCTCGCGGCCGGTACCTCGTTCATCATGTGGCTCGGGGAGCAGATCAACGAGCGCGGGATCGGCAACGGCATCTCGCTCGTGATCTTCGCCGGCATCGTCACGAGCATTCCGGGTGCGATCTCGCGCGTCTGGGACATGGTGCGCACCGATCAGCTCTCGCCCATCGCCGTGATCCTGCTGACCGCGTTCATGATCGGCGTCGTGGGCGTGATCGTCTACTTCGAGCGCGCGCAACGGCGGATCCCGATCCAGTACGCGCGCCGCGTCGTCGGGCGCCGTCAGCTCGCGGGCGGAATGACGTACTTCCCGCTGCGTCTCAACACGTCGGGCGTGATCCCGCCGATCTTCGCTTCCTCGCTGCTCGTCCTGCCGCTGCAGATCTCGCAGTGGAGCGGAATGGAGTCGCTGGCGGACTTCACCAACGATTGGCTGGGCTTCGGCACCTGGGGCTACAACGCGATCTACATCACCCTGATCGTGTTCTTCGCGTACTTCTACACGGGCGTGATGCTGAACCCCGACGACGTGGCCGAGAACGTCAAGAAGAACGGCGGCTACATCCCGGGCATCCGCCCGGGCAAGCGAACCGCGGAGTACATCCAGAAGGTGATGAACCGCATCACGCTGATCGGCGCGGGCTACCTCGCCGCGGTGTGCGTGCTGCCGAACCTGCTGCAGTCCGAGTTCGCGGTCCCGTTCGTGTTCGGCGGCACGGCCCTCCTGATCGTCGTGGGCGTCGCGATGGACACGGTCGGGCAGGTGGAGGCGCACCTGGTCGCGCACAACTACGACTCGTTCGTCCAGGGCGCGCGCATGCGCGGGCGGGGCGGGCGATGAGCCGCGAGATGAACCTGATCCTGATGGGGCCGCCGGGCTCCGGAAAGGGCACGCAGGCCAAGCGCCTGGTCGAGAAGTTCGGCATTCCGCAGATCTCCACCGGCGACATCCTGCGCGAGGCGGTCGCTTCGCGGTCTCCGGTCGGCCTGCGCGCCAAGGCGATCATGGACAAGGGCGATCTCGTCCCCGACGAGGTCGTGATCGAGATCGTGCGCGAACGGCTGTCCCGCGCCGACTGCAAGCCCGGCTTCGTGCTCGACGGGTTCCCGCGCACGCGGCCGCAAGCCGCGGCGCTCGACCGGATCCTGGTCGAGCTCGGCCGCGAGCCCGTGCGCGTGATCGCGCTCGAGGTCGCGGACGAGGAGCTCCGGCGGCGCATCCTGGCGCGCGGAGAGGGTCGCGCGGACGACACGGCCGAGACCGCCCGCAAGCGGCTCGAGGTCTACCGCCGCGACACCGCGCCGGTCCTGGAGCACTACCGCACCTCGGTGCGCAGCGTCGCCGGTGTCGGCGAGCTCGACGAGATCACCCAGCGAATTCTCGACGGGCTCGGAGCCGCGTCTTGATCCAGCTGAAGTCCAAACGCGAGCTCGACAAGATGCGCGAGGCGGGTCGCCACGTCGGTGAGATCCTCGCGCGCCTCGCGGAGCTCGCGAAGCCGGGGGCGACCACCGCCGACCTCGATCGCGCGGCGCAGGCGGAGATCGCTGCGCGCAAGCTCGAGTCGTCGTTCCTCGGCTACGCGCCGGGCGACAATCCGCCGTTCCCGGCCGTGATCTGCGCCTCGGTAAACGAGGAGATCGTCCACGGAATTCCCGGAGGTCGGCGTCTGATCGAGGGCGATCTGCTCAAGATCGACTTCGGCGCGATCTGCGACGGCTTCCACGCCGATGCCGCGCTGAGCGTCGAGATCGGCACCGTCGACGCCGAGTCCCACCGCCTGCTGGAGACCACGCGAAAGAGTCTCTACGCTGGTATCCAGCAGATGGAGCCGGGCAAGCGCCTGGGCGACGTCGGCGCCGCGGTGCAGGAAACGGTCGAGCGAGAGGGATTCTCGGTCGTTCGCGATTTCGTCGGCCACGGCATCGGCCGCGCCATGCACGAGCCACCGCAGCTGCCGAACTTCGGCCGGCCGGGCCGCGGCCAGCGTCTGCGTGAGGGCATGGTGCTGGCGATCGAGCCGATGGTGAACGCAGGGACCTACGAGGTGCGCATGCGCGACGACGGATGGACGGCGGCGACCGCCGACGGCCGCCGCTCGTGCCACTTCGAGCACACGGTGGCGATCACGGAGCACGGTCCGGAGGTCCTCACCCGTGCAGCTGGCACGCACTAAGGGAGGCAGGCCGTGAAGGTCCGCGCGAGCGTCAAGAAAATGTGTTCCAAGTGCAAGCTCATCCGGCGCAAGCGCGTCCTGCGGGTGATCTGCGAAAACCCCAAGCACAAGCAGAGGCAGGGCTAACGAATGGCGCGTATCGCAGGAGTCGATCTACCCCGCGAGAAGGCGGTCCGGATCGCATTGACCTACATCTACGGAATCGGGAACACGTCGGCAGAGCGCATCTGCGACGAGGCCGGCGTCTCCCCGAACACCAAGACCTTCGATCTGGATGAGAGCGAGGTCGTCCGGCTCCGCGACATCATCCAGGGCCAGTACAAGGTCGAAGGCGATCTGCGCCGCGAGGTGCAGCAGAACATCAAGATGCTGATGGACATCGGCTGCTACCGCGGCTTCCGCCATCGCAAGGGACTCCCGGTGCGCGGACAGCGCACCCACACCAACGCGCGCACCCGCAAGGGCCCGCGCAAGACTGTCGCTGGCAAGAAGCAGGCGACGAAGAAGTGAGCGCTCGATGGGCGTAGCGAAGGCGAAGAAGGTCAAGAAGAAGGTCCGGAAGAACATCCAGACCGGCGTCGCGCACATTCTTGCGACGTTCAACAACACCGTCATCACGATCACCGACGTCGCGGGCAACACGATCGCCGCGTCGTCGGCGGGTCAGGTCGGTTTCAAGGGTTCGCGCAAGTCCACGCCGTTCGCGGCGCAGGTTTGTGCGGAGGACGTGGCCAAGAAGGCGATGGAGCACGGGGTGCGCCAGATCGGCGTGGTCGTGAAGGGCCCCGGGGCCGGCCGCGAGCCGGCCGCGCGCGGCCTGCAAGCCGCCGGCTTCAAGGTCACGTACATCCGCGACGTCACGCCCATCCCGCACAACGGTTGCCGCCCGCCGAAGCGGCGCCGCGCGTAAGGAGATTTCTTGGCTCGTTACAACGACGCAGTTTGCCGGTTGTGCCGCCGGGAGGGCATGAAGCTCTTCCTGAAGGGCGACCGCTGTTACTCGGACAAGTGCTCGATCGAGCGGCGCAACTACCCGCCCGGCCAGCATGGCCAGGGTCGGCCGAAGTTCTCGGACTACGGCCTGCAGCTGCGCGAGAAGCAGAAGGTGCGCCGCATCTATGGCGTGCTGGAGCGGCAGTTCCGCAAGACCGTCGCCGAGGCGTCGCGCATGAAGGGCGTCAAGGGCGAGAACCTGATGGCGTTGCTCGAGCGCCGGCTCGACAACGTGATCTTCCGGCTCGGCTTCGTCACGTCGCGGACCGAGGCCCGTCAGCTCGTGCGCCACGGCCACTTCTCGGTCAACGGCGTACGTGTCGACATCCCGTCCTACCGCGTCCGCAAGGGCGACAAGATCGAGCTCACGGCGCGTGGCGCGAAGGCAGCCCGGATCGAGGGCGCGCTCTCGGCGCTCGAGACCCGCGGCATTCCGAGCTGGCTCTCGGTCGACAAGGACCAGAAGCAGGGTACGATCCTCGCGGATCCGGTTCGCGACGAGATCACGTTGCCGATCCAGGAGCAGCTCATCATCGAGCTGTACTCCCGTTAGCGCGCTGGCGAGTAACGCGCTTTCCATGACTCGCTCGCATTTCACCGGAGGAGACGCATGAACGTCGAACTCATGGTCCGGAACTGGCAGACACTGATTCGCCCGCGGCGGATCGACGTGGAGGACAACCTCTCCGCGACCTACGGGCGCTTCGAGTGCGCGCCGCTGGAGCGGGGCATGGGCCTCACGCTCGGGAACGCGCTGCGACGCGTGCTGCTGTCGTCGCTCCAGGGAGCGGCCATCACCTCGGTGCGGATCGAGGGCGTGCAGCACGAGTTCAGCACCATTCCGGGCGTCCTCGAGGACGTGACGGACGTGATCCTGAACCTGAAGGAGGTCCGACTCCGCGCGAACGCGCTCGGGCCGAAGCAGATCCAGATCAAGAAGTCCGGAGCGGGCCCGGTGACGGCGTCCGACTTCGTCTCGCCCGATTCCACGGTCGAGATCCTCGAGCCGCAGCACCACATCGCGACGCTCTCGGAAGACGCCGAGATCTCGCTCACCGCGACGGTCGAGGTCGGCAAGGGCTTCGTGCTCGCGGAGAAGAATGCGAAGGAGGATCAGCCGATCGGGACCATTCCGATCGACTCGATCTTCTCGCCGGTCCGCAAGGTGAACTACACGGTCACCAACGCGCGCATCGGCCGCGAGACGGACTATGACCGGCTGGTACTCGAGGTCTGGACGGACGGCTCCGTGGCGCCGGCCGACGCGATCGCCTTCGCGGCGAAGATCCTGAAGGACCAGCTCTCGATCTTCATCAACTTCGAAGAGCAGGCCGAGTACACGATTCCGGGCCCCTCGCCGGTGATCGCGCCGAACGAGATCCTGTACCGCCCGGTCGACGAGCTCGAGCTGTCGGTGCGCTCCGCGAACTGCCTGCAGAACGCCGACATCAAGTTCATCGGCGAGCTCGTCCAGCGCACGGAGTCGGAGATGCTGAAGACCAAGAACTTCGGCCGAAAGTCACTCAACGAGATCAAAGAGATCCTCGCCGGCCTCGGACTCGAGTTCGGCATGAGGCTCGACAGCTTCCCCGCGCGCAAGGAGCTCGACCGGCTGCGCGAGGATGCTGAAGCCTGAGAGGCCGTCATGCGCCATTCGAACTCCAACCGAAAGCTCTCCCGCAGCCCTTCGCATCGTCGCGCGATGTTGCGCAACCTCGTCACGTCGCTGCTCGAGCACGAAGAGGTACGCACCACCACTGCGAAGGCGAAGGAGGTGCGACGTCTCGCCGAGCGCATGATCACGCTCGGAAAGAAGGGCACGCTCGCTCATCGGCGACGCGCGCTCGAGACGATCCGCAGCAAGACCGTCGCGGGCAAGGTCTTCGACCAGCTCGCCAAGCGCTACGGCACGCGGCCGGGTGGCTATACACGCATCTACAAGCTGGGTACACGGCACGGTGACAATGCCGAGATGTCGCTGATCCAGCTCGTGGACATGCAGAAGCCGACCAGCGCGGGAGCCGACGCCGACACTTGAGCGAGCACCGCCGCCGCGTCGTCCCTCTGATCGTGGCCGTCGCGGTCTTCGCGGCGGCCGCGGCGGCGTTCGTCGCCCTGCGGACCCCGGCCCGGCCCTCCCTGCGCCCCGGCGAGCAGGCGCCCGCGTTCTCGCTGCCGGTGCCGGGCGCTTCCCCCGTGGCGCTGTCCGAGCTGCGCGGCCGGGTGGTCTTCGTGAACTTCTGGGCGACCTGGTGCGCCCCTTGCCGCGAGGAGGCGCCGTCGCTGGAGCGCCTCTACCAGGCCCTGCGCGGGGACGGCTTCGAGGTGCTGGCGATCTCGATCGACGCCGAGAAGGACACGGCCGCGGTCGACGCCTTCGCGCGCGAGTTCGGCTTCAGCTTCCCGGTTCCGCGCGACCCCGAGAAGCGGGTCTACGCCGCCTACCAGGCCTCGGGCGTCCCCGAGACGTTTCTGGTCGATCGGGGCGGTCGGGTGCTCGAGCGCTTCGTAGGCCCTCAGAATTGGGACGATCCGCGCTATGTTCGTGCCATCCGACGGGCGCTCGCCGCGGGCGGGTAGATCCGGACGGAAGGGGGGATTGTGGGTCCTGACGTACCTGCCACGGAGCGTCACGCACCTTCGCGTGCGGTCTTCTGGATGGGGCCGCTCGCCGCGCTTCTCGGCGCCGCGTTCGCGCTCTTCCACGACGCCGAGAACGGCCTCGGCGTGATCCCCAAGCTCGAGGCAGAGCTGCAGGCCGCCGACGTGCGCCTCGATCGGCTTCGCGAGGAGCGGGCGGAGCTCCTGCTTCGCGCCGAGCGCCTGCGCACGGAGCCGTTCGAGATCGAGGCCGTCGCGCGCGAGTCACTCGGCATGGCGAGGCCGGGCGAGATCGTGGTGCGCCTGCCGAGAGCGGCGCCCGCAGGCGCGCCAACCGGCGATTGACCCGCGCCGGGCGACCCGCTACCGGAACTCACGATGCGTGACCAGATCCAGAAGCTCCTCGAGGCCGCCGCGGCGCAGGTTCTGCGCGACCACGCGCCCGAGTCCGAGGCGCTGGTCTCGCAGGTCAGCGTGGTGCCCGGGAAGAGCGCCGAGCACGGTGACTTCGCCTCGAGCGCCGCGCTCGTTCTCGCCAAGCCGCTGCGCAAGGCGCCGCGCCAGGTGGCGGAGCTGCTCCAGTCCGCACTCGTGGACCCGGACGGCGTTCTGGAGCGCACGGAGATCGCCGGTCCCGGCTTCCTGAACTTCTTCCTCGCGCGTTCGCGCTGGCACGCGCTCGTCGCTCGCGTCCTTCGCGAGGGCTCGACCTTCGGTCGAAGCGCAGCCGGGCACGGCGCGCCCGTCATGGTCGAATTCGTCTCCGCGAATCCGACCGGGCCGCTCACGATCGGCCACGGACGCAACGCGGTGCTCGGTGACTGCATCGCCCGGCTGCTGGACGCGACGGGCCACAAGGTCGTTCGCGAGTACTACTTCAACGACGCCGGCCGGCAGATGCGCGTGCTCGCACAGTCGCTTCGCGCGCGGTACCTGCAGTGCTGTGGCGAGGCTTCCGAGCTTCCCGACGAAGGCTACCAAGGCGAATACCTGGTCGAGATCGCACGCTCGCTCTTCGCCGAGGTCGGCAACGGCTACCGCGAAGCCGACGAGGCCGCCTTCCGCAAGCGCGCGGTCGACGCCATCTTCGCCGACATCGAGGGTACGCTCTCGAGCCTGGGCGTTCGCTTCGATTCGTACTTCAACGAGCACACGCTCTACGAGCGCAAGCTCGTCGAGTCGACGCTCGACGATCTACGCGCACGCGGCCTGGTCTTCGAGAAGGAGGGCGCGACCTGGCTGCGCTCGACCGGCTTCGGGCTCGAGCGCGACCGCGTGCTGGTGAAGTCGACGGGCGAGGCGACCTACCTGCTGCCCGACGTCGCGTACCACCGCGAGACCCTCTCGCGTGGCTTCGAGCGCGTGATCGACGTGCTCGGCCCCGATCACATCGCGCAGTTCCCGTACGTGAAGGCGTCGATCGAGGCGCTGGGCTGCGAGTCGGGCCGGATCGAGCTGGTCATGTACCAGTGGGTGAATCTGCGCCGCGGGCAGGAGCTCGTGAAGATGTCCACGCGCAAGGCCTCGTTCGTGACGGTGGACGAGGTGCTCGGCAAGGTCGGCCGCGACGTCTTCCGCTACTTCATGGTCGAGCGCCGGGCCGACACGCACCTCGACTTCGATCTCGAGCTCGCCGAGGAGCGTTCCGACCGCAATCCCGTCTACAAGGTCCAGTACGCGCACGCGCGCCTGTCGAGCATCGCACGCAAGGCGGAGGAGGCGGGAATCCGGTTGCCGGACGACGCGAGCCTCCTGCCGCTACACCGTCTGGAGTCACCCGAGGAGATCGAACTGGCCAAGCTCGTGGACCGCTGGCCCGATACGCTCCTGCACGCCGCGAACGCGCGCGAGCCGCAGGAGGTCGCGCGCTACCTGCTCGAGCTCGCGAACGCCTTCAACACCTACGTCTCGGACGGGAGGCGACACCGGGTCGTGTCGGACGACCTGGAGCTGTCGGGCGCGCGCTTGGCGCTCGTTTCGGCGGTGCGGATCACGCTCGCGAACGGGCTGGACGTGCTCGGCATCGCCGCGCCGGAGCGCATGTAGATGGCGCGCGAGGACGGCGACGGCCGCTCCGATCCGCGCCGGCCGCGCGGGATCGCGTTCGTGCGCTTCGTGTACGGTGCGGGCCTCGTGGCGCTCGGCGCGTGCCTCGGGATCGTGATCGGCTCGCTCTCGGAGACGCCGCGGCTCCTGCTCGAACGGATGCGCGGTCCGGTCGAGACCGTCGAGATCGCGGCCCCGATCCCCGCGGAGCGCGAGAGCGAGCCCGCTGCCGCGAAGCTCGAGGCCTTCGGCGACCTGCAGGAGGGCAAGGCGCCGCGGTCCGCCGGTCCGCTGCCCGCCAGTCCGAAGCCGGTCGTGGAGTCGGAGCCGCCGCCCGAGCGCGTGCCGCCGTCCGAGCTTCCCACGCCCGAGCCGATCTCTCCGCCGGTCGCAGCGGCGCCGCCGGCGCCGGCGCCGGAGCTGCCCGCGACTCCTCGCGACGACGAGACCGCCGCCGTCAAGCCGGCGGGAGGCGCCGTCGTCCAGGTCGCCTCGTACGTGGAACGCAAGCCCGCCGAGGATCTGGTGGCGAAGCTCAAGAGCACCGGCTTCCAGGCCTACGTGAGCCAGCCGGCGGCGGCCAACGGCCGCTACCGCGTGCGGATCCGGCCCGATGCGGGCGAGAGCGCGGGCGATCTCGCCAAGCGACTGCGCGGCTTCGGTTTCGACACCTGGGCCACGACGGAGTGAGCGGCGCGCGCTGGCTCGTGACGGGCGCGGGCGGCCAGCTCGGGCGGGCTGCGCTGGCGCTCGCGACGCAGCACGGAATCGAGGCGATTCCGGTCCGTCACGCGGATCTCGACGTCGCCGACGCCGCTGCCGTGCGCGGCGCGATCGAGCGCACGCGTCCCGACGTCGTGCTGAACTGCGCGGCCTTCACCGCCGTCGATCGCTGTGAGACCGAGACCGACCTGGCCGAGCGGGCGAACGCGCGCGCGCCCGGAATCCTCGCGGCCGCGTGCGCGGGCGGTCCGCTGCTGGTTCACCTCTCGACGGATTTCGTGTTCGACGGGCAGGCCAGCCGGCCGATTCCCGAGGATGCGCCGACCCGCCCGCTGAGCGTCTACGGCCGCACGAAGCTCGCGGGCGAGCGCGCGGTCGCCGCGGTCGGGTCCGAGCACCTGATCGTTCGCACGCAATGGGTCTTCGGGCCGGGCGGGAACTTCGTGCGCACCATCCTCCGGGCCGCGGCAACGGGCGGCCCGCTCCGGGTCGTCGAGGACCAGCTCGGCCGGCCGACGTGGACGACCGCGCTCGCACGCGCGATCTTCAGCGCGGTCGGCGCGGGCGCGCG